>NZ_JBALTF010000001.1:0-5812 GCF_036964675.1 Parasphingorhabdus sp.
CACCCGGAACTGGGTTGGGGTGGTGGCGATGCGCCAGCATCGCTCGCGTCAGCGAAAAGCGGTGAAATGGAGATGTTGGAATGAAAACGCAAAGGCAGCGCTCAACCGAGAGAAACCACCCCAACCCCTCCTTTGAAAAGGAGGGGCTAAAAGTGATGATTGGTGCGAAAAGCCCCTCCGTCATTGCGAGGAGCGGAGCGACGCGGCAACCCAGTGCGTCGCTCACCTCTCTGGATTGCTTCGCTGCGCTCGCAATGACGACCATATTCCTTCACCTAGAATCACTCACAGCGGAATATTATCATGCTTCTTCCAAGGGTTCTCCAACTGCTTGTTGCGCAGCTTCCGTAGCCCCAGAGCCACTCTCCAGCGGGTAGAATGCGGCTTTATCACTTCGTCGATAAAGCCCTTTTGCGCCGCGATAAACGGGTTGGCAAAGCGCGCTTCATATTGCGCCGTACGCTCGGCGATTTCTTCTGGCGTCTTGCCGCGGAAGATGATCTCGACTGCGCCTTTGGCGCCCATCACGGCGATTTCAGCGGTCGGCCAGGCATAGTTGAGATCACCGCGCAGATGCTTGGACGCCATCACGTCATAGGCGCCGCCATAGGCCTTGCGGGTGATGATGGTGATTTTCGGTACCGTCGCCTCGGCATAAGCAAAGAGCAGTTTCGCGCCGTGCTTGATGATGCCGTTATGCTCCTGTGATGTGCCGGGCAGGAAGCCGGGGACGTCGACCAGAGTGACAATCGGAATATTGAAAGCATCGCAATAGCGGACAAAGCGCGCTGCTTTCTTGGACGCGTTGATGTCGAGGCAACCGGCTAGCACCATCGGCTGATTGGCGACCACACCGACGGTGGAACCTTCCATCCGGCCAAAGCCGCAGATGATATTGCCCGCGTGGGCGGGCTGGACTTCAAAGAAATCGCCTTCGTCGACCATCTTGCGGATGACTTCATGCATGTCATAAGGCTGGTTGGCATTGGCCGGGATCAGCGTATCGAGGCTTTCCTCAAGCCGGTCCCATGGATCGGCGGTCGGCCGTTCGGGCACTTCTTCACGGTTCGACAGCGGCATGAAGTCGATAAAATCGCGCGCCGACAGCAATGCTTCGATATCATTTTCATAAGCGACATCGGCGACGCTGGTCTTGGTCGTGTGCGTTATCGCTCCGCCCAGTTCTTCCTGCGTCACAATCTCGTTGGTCACGGTCTTGACCACATCAGGCCCGGTGACGAACATATAGGAGCTATCCTTCACCATGAAGATGAAGTCGGTCATCGCCGGGGAATAGACCGCGCCGCCAGCGCAGGGACCCATTATCAGGCTGAGCTGCGGGATCACGCCGCTGGCCAGAACATTGCGCTGGAACACGTCGGCATAGCCGCCGAGCGAGGCCACGCCTTCCTGAATACGCGCGCCGCCGCTGTCATTAATACCAATGACCGGAGCGCCGACTTTCATCGCATTGTCGAGAACCTTGCAGATTTTCTCGGCATGGCGTTCGGAGAGCGAGCCGCCAAAGACCGTGAAATCCTGGGAAAAGACATAGACCAGACGGCCGTTGATCGTGCCGGAACCGGTGACCACGCCGTCGCCCGGGATATGCTGCTCATCCATGCCGAAATCGACGCAATTATGTTCGACATACATGTCGATTTCTTCGAACGATCCTTCGTCGAGCAGGATATGGATCCGCTCGCGCGCGGTCAGCTTGCCCTTGGCGTGCTGGGCGTCAATGCGCTTCTGCCCGCCGCCGAGCATGGCTTCGGCCCGTTTGGCTTCCAATTGTGCGATTATGTCTGACATGCATCCCCCGGCTGTGAATCACTTGGTGCGATAGGCCCTAGCCAATGCACAGCGGGTTAGGCAATCGTCAATAGTAATTAATCACGCGATTAAACCTGAGCTATGTCCGAGCATGCCGTAGCGTCAGCCTATTTGAACAGCACGAGCTCCTCAGCCATGCTCGGGTGCAGCGCGACGGTATCGTCAAATGCCTGTTTGGTAAGACCGGCTTTCACCGCGATTGCCGCCGCCTGCAATATTTCCGGGGCATCGGGGCCGATCATGTGCAGTCCGAGAATCTTCTCGGTCGGATGCTCGACGATCATCTTGTAGAGGCTGCGCTCCGGTCGGTCGGCAAACACGTTGCGCATCGCCCGGAAATCCGACGAATAGACCTTGATATTGCCATATTGTTCCCGTGCTTCGCTTTCGGTCAGGCCGACCGATGCAATGGGTGGCTGGGAGAATACCGCCGAGGGGATATTGTCATAATCGACGGTGCGCGGGTTATCGCCGAAGACGGTATCGGCAAAAGCCTGGCCTTCGCGGATCGCAATCGGGGTCAGCTGGACGCGGTCCGTCACATCACCGACAGCATAGATATTGTCGACATTGGTCTGGCTATATTCATCGACGATGATTGCATCCTGATCATTGGTTGCAACACCGGCATGCTCCAGGCCAAGTCCTTCGATCTTGGGCCGTCGTCCGGTCGCGGCCAATACCACATCTGCGCGCACCGGTGCGCTCTTGCCGTCCATATAAACGTCCAAGGCTCCGTCTTCGCGCTTTTCGATCTTGTCGAAGGCACAATTGAACTTGAAGCTTATGCCCTTGGCCAGCGATATCTGGATCAGCCGGTCGCGGACGCTTTCATCATAGCCGCGCAGGATGATGTCGGACCGGTTCACCACCGTGACTTCGCTGCCCAGCCCGTTGAAAATTCCGGCAAATTCATTGGCAATATAACCGCCGCCGGAAATGATGATCGCTTCGGGCAGTTTTTCGAGATGGAACATCTCGTTCGAGGTCGACATATGTTCGCTGCCCGGAAAATCAGCCACGGCGGGCCACGCGCCGACCGCGATCAAGATATATTTTGCGGTCACGATCTTGCCGCTGGCCAGCTTGATTTCATGCGGTCCGGTCAGTTCGGCCCGTTCGAGAATGATCTCGACGCCGTGATTTTTCAGCGTGTCGGTATAGGCATTGTTCAGCCGGTCAACATCCTTGAGAATATGATCGCGCAGGGTCGGCCAGTCGAATTTGGCATTTTCCCAGGTCCAGCCGAAATTCTTGCCATCTTCCAGATCTTCCGAAAAATGGGAGCCATAGACCAGCAACTTCTTGGGCACGCAGCCGCGAATGACGCAGGTCCCGCCAACCCGATATTCCTCGGCCACCGCGACTTTTGCGCCATAGGACGCCGAAACCCGTGCGGCCCGTGTTCCGCCGGAACCTGCTCCGATAACGAACAGGTCATAATCATATTCAGCCATCTATATTTCCTTGTTCAGGCTCCGAAGGCCCGCTTTTTGAGTTCTTCGGTCGAAGCGTCCAACCGGTTACCATCTTCGGCCGCCAGCTTGCCCGCCATTTGTTTGCCCAGTTCGACGCCAAATTGATCGAATGGATTGATATTCAATAATGATGCATTCACAAAAGTACGCTGCTCGTAAAAAGCCAGCAACGCACCCAATGTTCGTGCATCGAGGTCTTCCAATAATATGGTGACCGATGGTCTGTCACCCGGATAGTTTCGATGACTGTCATCGGATTTTTTACCCGCCATCAGCGCAGCGCCCTGGGCGAAGCAATTGAGCAGCAGGCCATTATGATGGGCCGGACTGAGGGAATTTCCCGGTTCGATGACCGCGAGAAACTCAACCGGTACCAGATGGGTGCCCTGATGGAGCAGCTGAAACACCGCATGCTGGGCGTCGGTGCCAACGCCGCCCCAGACGATCGGACTTGAATGGAGCGAAAGCGGCTGACCATCCAGCGTCACGGATTTGCCGTTGCTCTCCATTTCGAGCTGCTGGAGATAATCGGGAAGCAGGTTCAGGCGCTCGTCATAGGCAAAGACCGCGCGCGTCTCGCATCCGCGAACTTGCGTATAATATTGATCGGCAAAGGCGGCGAGCACGGGAATATTTTCTGCCCAGGGAGTATCGCGAAAATGCTCGTCCATGGCCGCAGCACCGGCCAGCAAATCTTCGAACACATCATAGCCGAGCGCCAGGGCGACGCTGAAACCGATAGACGACCATAAGGAATAGCGCCCGCCGACGGTTTCGGAAAAGGGCAGGATGCGTGTTTCATCGACGCCCCATGATACCGCTTGGTCCGGATCGGCGGTCAGCGCCACCACCTGCCCCAGCGGATCGGCGACGCCCTGCTCGCGCATCCAGTCGAGCACCGTTTGCGCGTTCAGCAGCGTTTCTGCGGTGGTGAATGTCTTGGAAGCGATGACGAGCAAGGTCTTGCCAGCATCAAAACGCTCCAGCACCGGTTCAAGGGCGACGCCGTCGATGTTGGACACAACCGCGAGATCATATTTTTCATCACCGAGTTTCAGCGCCTGATGCAGCATTTTGGGGCCCAGAGCGGAGCCGCCAATGCCAAGATGGATGATCTGGGTAAATTCGCCGAGAGCGCCGGAATCAATGACCTCGATCAGGCCTTTCATCCGTTGGTGCAGCGCCTTTGCATGGCCGACGCTCGCCGCGTTGCCGATGCCGCGTTCGGCACAATGTTCGGCGGCCCGGCCTTCGCTGATGTTGATCGGTTCGCCCGACAATAATGCCTTCACTTTTACCGATAGCCCGACATCATCCGCCAATTTTTGAAAGGCCGCCACGGCAGCCAGGTCGAGATGGGTTTTTGAAAAATCGAAATAGAGGCCCGCATGCTCCATTCCGAAATTGGCAACCCGATTGTCATCTTCATTGAACAGCTGGTTTAGCGAGGCTTGCGGTAGCGCCTTGATCGTCTGCCAATGGTCTGAAGTCATTCAATCATCCAATCTTTCCGTAAGCCGCCCCGCCCTATCCCCCGGATAGGCTGGCCTCAAGTTGAAAATCGCAGCCGATGGCAGATCGCAAGAAATCTTGACGCCACAGCCAATGTCGGCGAAGGGGCGCCATGGCGCGAAATAAAGCAGAACGATCGGAAACCCGCGACTTTGTCGCGTTCCTTGTAAAACTGGCTCTATTCGTCTTGATATTGCGCAGTTTCATTGTCTCGCCATTCAATATTCCCTCAGAGTCGATGCAGCCGCGTCTGGTTGTCGGCGACTATCTGCTGGTCGCAAAATGGCCCTATGGCTTCTCCAAATATAGCCTTCCCTTCAGTATTCCCCTGTTTCCCGGCCGCGTATTGCCCCATTCACCGACGCCGGGTGATGTCGTGGTGTTCAAGGCTCCGCCAAACGCCCATGAAGATTATATCAAAAGAGTGATCGCTCTTTCCGGCGACATAGTTCAGGTCAAAAAGGGTATTGTCTCGATCAACGGCACGCCCGTCGAACGTGAACAAATAGCGGATTTTGAACATCCTGTTACGCCCAATAGTCCCTGTTACCGTGACGAGTTTGAAGAGGCAGGAGGAAATGGTACAAGGATCTGTCGTTATCCCCAGTTTCAGGAAACGCTGCCCAATGGAGTTACCTATCGTATTCTGGATATCTACGAGGATTCCGAAGGCGACAATACGCAGGCCTTCGTCGTACCGGAGGGCCATATGTTTTTGATGGGTGACAATCGGGACCGCAGCGCCGACAGCCGCTTTCCGGCGCAAGAAGGTCAGGCTATCGGCATGGTGCCGGAAGAAAATCTGGTCGGCGAGGCTCTGGTTTCAGTCTTCTCAACCGATGGTTCGGCCGAATGGATCAAGCCCTGGACATGGTTTACCGCCGCGCGCTGGCACCGCATCGGAGAAAGATTTTGAGCGGTTCGGACTTTCTCGACTGGATTGCGGAGATCACCAATAAACGGCCTTTGACTCCAGATCTCTATATCCG
>NZ_JBALTF010000001.1:5909-56181 GCF_036964675.1 Parasphingorhabdus sp.
CGAGCCGCAACCCATGGCAGCCATGGGGAAAAAGACTATCAGCGCCTGGAGTTTCTGGGTGACCGGGTTTTGGGGCTGGTGATCGCCGATCATCTCTATCACCAATTCCCGCTGGAACCCGAGGGACAATTGTCGCAGCGGCTCAACGGACTGGTGTCCGGTTCGGTATGCGGTGAAGTCGCCAAACATATCGGCGTTGGCGATCATATCCTGCTGGGGAAGCAAGCGCGTGACGATGGTGCGCGGCACAGTGTCAAGGTTTTGGGTGACGTCATGGAATCGCTGATCGGTGCGGTCTATCTCGACCATGGCATGGAGGCTGCCCGAAGCTTCATACTCCATCATTGGGAGAGCCGCTTTGCCGCAACCGTTGCCGATATCCGGCATCCGAAATCGGCACTGCAGGAGTGGGCCGCAGCCAATAATCGCAAAATTCCGGCATATGAACTGGTTGATAAAAGCGGCCCCCATCACGATTTGAAGTTCACCGTTCGGGTGCGTGTCAGCAATATTGGTGAGGTCGAGGCTACGGCTTCCGCCATTCAGGCAGCCGAGACCGAAGCCGCAAAGAAATTTTTGGAAAAATTCACATGACTAAAAAATGCGGCGTCGTAGCATTGATCGGCGCGCCCAATGCCGGCAAATCAACCCTGATCAATGCGCTGGTCGGACAAAAAGTCGCGATCACCAGTTCCAAACCGCAAACCACAAGAACGCGGCTATTGGGCATTGCGATTGAAGAAGATACGCAGCTTTTGCTGGTGGATACGCCAGGCATATTCGAACCGCACCGCCGTCTCGACCGGGCAATGGTTTCCGCCGCCTGGGAAGGCGCCGAAGATGCCGATATCATCGTGATGCTGGTCGATTCACGAGCGGGGCTTGGGTCCAAGGTTACCTCGATCGTGGAACGGATCAAGCATCGGTCGGAGAAGACGATTCTGGTGATGAACAAGGTCGATATTGCGGCCAAAGACAAAATGCTCGGCCATGTCGTCAAACTGCATGAACTGGCCGATTTCGACGAGACATTTTTTGTCAGCGCCAAAACCGGTGACGGACTGGAAGAGCTGAGATCCTATCTGGTCAACGCGATGCCCGAAGGCCCCTGGCATTTTCCCGCCGATCAGGTCTCGGATGCCAGCGAGCGCATTCTCGCCGCGGAAATTACCCGCGAGCAGGTTTTCCGGCAATTGCATGCGGAACTGCCTTACGCGACCGCAATAGCGATGGAACAATATAAGGAGCGGCCCGATGGCTCGCTGGAGATTCACCAGCAGATCCTGGTCGAGAAGGCCAGCCAGAAAGCCATTATTCTTGGCAAGGGTGGTCACCAGATCAAGGAAATCGGTGCCAAAGCCCGCGCCGAGCTATCCGGAATCTTGGGCAAACCGGTCCATCTTTATCTCCACGTCAAAGTGAGCGCGAACTGGGATGAAGACAGAAGCCTCTATCAGGACATGGGACTGGACTGGGTTAAATAGACAGCAAGAGCTGGTCTATCGCCGTCTTGTCCTTTTAGCCGATTCCGGCTGATGTAGGATGGTGGCAAAAAAGTCGTCGTCATAGATGTGCATGCCTGAGATGAACCGCTGCCAACGCTGAGCGCCTTTGCCCAGACGAACCTCAAAATAGCGAGCATCGGTAACCGGTACAGTGCGGATTGCCGTTTCCCGCCGCAGCCGATGTCCATGTCATTCTGATCGCGGACTGCGTAAATCCCTCTAGATCTCGATCTGTGATCCCAGCTCCACCACCCGATTGGGGGGAATGCCATAGAATAAAGTGGCTCTGCCGGCGTTGCGATTGAGAAAGGAAAAGATCGAATTGCTGATAGCGCGGATCAGGTTGCCGGATCGCTTGAAGGTGATGGTTTCCCGACCGAGGAAATAGCTGGCTTTGTCAAAATCGAGATCAAGACCCTTTATTTTGCAGCGTTTCAGGCGTTGGGGGACATTGACTCGCTCGTTAAACCCATAGTTGAAGGTCACCCGGTAGAAATCCGGGCCGAGCGTTTCAAGAATGATCTGGTCTTTTCTCGCTATTTTGGCGGTCGGTCGGATTTCCACGTGCAACAAGACCACATGTTGATGCAGCGATCGGTTGTGCTTGATATGATGCAGTAGCGATGTTGGCACACCTTTGGACAAGGAGGTCATGAATATCGCCGTGCCGGGCGCACGAATGATCGAACTGGACGGCAAGCGCTTGACGAATTGAGATGCTTCCATCTCGCCATGCTTGACTTGCTCTCGCAATTTTTTCCTGCCCTGTGTCCATATCGTCATCAAGGTGAAAATGAAGACGGCAACTATGGTGGGGAACCAGCCGCCGTCAAAGAATTTCAATATATTCGCACCAAAATAGGCGAAGTCGAGCGGGATGAATATGATCGCCAGGCCAACAAGCAATGCCTTGTTCCAGCCCCATCTGCCGAGAACGAACAATGTCAGGAAGGTCGTAATAACCATATCCATCGCAATCGCGAGACCATAAGCGGAGGCGAGGTTGCCGGATGAACGGAAGAGCAAAACGAGGCCGATTGTGGCGAACAACAGCATCCAGTTCACGAATGGGATATAGATCTGACCAAATTCCTCACCATCGGTCTGAACCACCGCCATGCGCGGCAATTGGCCCAATTGCATCGCCTGGCGAGTGAGCGAGAAGACGCCTGAAATGACCGCCTGCGAGGCAATGACCGTCGCAATGGTTGCGAGAATGATCAGCGGGATCAACGCCCATTCTGGCGCGAGGTGGAAAAAGGGCTGGGCAATTTCCTGATTGTCGGAAAGCACCAGCGCGCCCTGCCCGAAATAGTTGAGCAACAAGGCGGGGAGAACAAGCGCAAACCAGGCCAGTTTGATCGGCTTTACGCCGAAATGCCCCATATCGGCATATAGGGTCTCGCCGCCGGTCACCACCAGAAAGACAGTTCCCATCACAAGGAAAGCCGTAGTTGGTTCGGACAACATAAACTGGATGGCCCAGCTGGGGCTGAGGGCGACCAGGATTCCGGGCTCCATCCAGATACCCCGCATGCCAAGCAGCGCCAGCACGGTAAACCAGACAACCAAGATGGGGCCAAAAACGCGGCCGATTTTCGCGGTTCCGAAGCGCTGGATCGAGAAGAGCCCAATCAATATCCCGATGGTCATCGGGATGACAAAGGGCGTGAAGGCGGCGGTCACCAGCTCGAGCCCCTCCAGGGCACTGAGCACGGAAATAGCGGGCGTTATAGCACCATCGCCATAGAGCAATGCCGCACCAAACAGACCCGCTACGACCAGAATATGCCGGAAACGCGAGGTTCCTGATACTTTCGTCTGCAACAGCGAAACCAGCGCGATGATACCGCCTTCGCCTTCATTGTCCGCGCGCATCACGACGAGCAGATATTTGATCGAAATGACAATGATCAGCGACCATGTGATCATCGATAATACGCCGAAAATATGGGCTTGCGTTACATCCAGATGCGCCAGGCCGAGAAAGCTCTCGCGGAAGGCGTAAAGAGGGCTGGTGCCAATATCCCCGAACACAATTCCCAGCGCAGCCAATGTCGTCGGCAGCAGCTTTTCAGGCGATTTTGTATCAGTCGTCATTTCGGGATTTCTCTATTTGAATATCGATTATTATTTCGATGGTTTACCGTTATCCGAACTCTTAAGTTTTTGCAGCGATTATATTTGTTCCGGTCGAGACCATTGCCAAAAATGCCAGGAAATCCGGACATGGCACCGCCTGGCACCTGAAGCATTGTCAGAAAGCCTGTCCTGATCACCCTCTGCCAAGGCAGGCCTGGGCCACAGCAGATTGATCAAAAAGCCTATTCCGGCAATCAATGGAGATGGGTGATGGCGGTCATTTTAGCCTGCCATCTCGTGTTTCGGGTGCGGCCGAAACTAGCAGTAAGTAGATTTCCTGATAGGCGGGAGCTGCGTTTACCAATATTTGCTGTGTTAAGGTTTGATTGGGCGGTTCGACAGATCAAGCCTTACTCAGCACATGTTTGCAGCAATAGTTCAATCAGAACGAAGGAATATCAATGAGCCACGTATTACACGACCTTCATGCCGAATTTCCGGATGACGGCGACACTCTCCATGAACTGAAAGTCTCAAACCGGCATTTCCAAACAGTTTCGGATCGCTATCATGACGTAAACAAGGAAATTCACCGCATTGAAGCGGAAGTGGAAGCCGCTTCCGACGAGCGGAGTGAGAGGCTCAAAAAACAGCGCCTGCTTATTCTGGACGAGGTCGCTGCCATGATTTCCAAAGCCAAGGCGGCTTGAATGCAATATGGCGCTGGTCGCATTGGAACATGCTGCCTGCGCCCGTTGAACAATGTCGGTCTGCAAGATTTTCGGACAGGCACGATGCCAATCATTGGCCATCGGCAGCAATGACGGTTGGCTTCGCCTGCAGATTCTGGTTCGTCAATAAACTCATTTTTGCGCCCAAAATCAGGCGCTCATCTGGTGCGGGTGCAGCCGGTCGCCGGCTTCAATTCATTGCCATGTGCCTGCTGATTCAGGCGCTGCCTGGCTGCGTCTCCATGCCTGGTCAGCAACCGGCGATTGTGTCATCGCCGGTTTTTGATCCGCTGATATTTTTTGCCGGCCGGACCGAAGGTCGCGGAAATTTGAAAAAAATCCTGTCCTCTCCGACACCAGTGACCGTTCATGGCCACGGTCTTGTCGACGAAGAGGGCATCCTCACTCTGGATCAGGAGGTGCTGGAAGGTGACAAGCCTCCCCGCAAACGCAGCTGGCGCATTCACCGCATCGGCAGCAATATATATCGCGGATCTTTGACCGATGCCAAGGGTCCGGTATCAATCACGGTGGACGGTAACCGGATGCATATAAGCTTCACCATGGATGGCGGCTTTCCGGTTGATCAATATATTTTTCTAGGCGCGGATGGACAGTCGGCATCGAACATCATGGCGGTCAGGAAACTGGGCATGAGAGTGGCCGTGCTGGAGGAAGAGATTGTGAAAATCTCCGAATAGCCCGGTCAAGCCTTGCTTGCAGAGGCCAAAACAGGCCCGGTCTATCCGCTAAGCAATGGCACAGGAAACCCTTGAGCAACCCAGGCTCTGCTCCGAGTTTCCACCACAATAATCTACTGCGCCCTCGCCACGTGGACCAATCGGCCCCTTATTCGGTTTTGGCCTTTGCCGGTGCTTTCTTGGCCGCAGGTTTCTTTTTCGCCGCTGGCTTTTTCTTTGCAGCAGGCTTTTTCTTGGCGGCAGGTTTTTTCTTTGGCGCCGCTTTCTTGGCCCGTTTCTTGGCGGGGCCTTTGGCAGCGCGGTCATCGATGAGTTGCGCCGCTTCTTCCAAGGTCAGCTGGTCCTTGTCCAGTGTCTTCGGCAAGGATGCATTGGTCGTGCCGTCGGTCACATAAGGACCATAGCGGCCATCCATCAGCTTGATCTCGATCTCGGTGCGCGGATGATTGCCCATGATCTTGAGCGGCTCCATCTTGCCGCGACCCCGACCGCCGCCACCGCTTTTCGCGGCATCCGCCAGTTTGGCAACCGCAGCGTTCATGCCGATTTCGAAAACTTCCTGCGTATTTTCGAGCCGGGCCGAACTACCATTGTGACTCAGATAGGGACCATAGCGGCCAATTTGTGCCATCACGGGTTCGCTGGTCTCCGGGTGGAGGCCAACTTCGCGGGGAAGGGACAATAGCTTCACGGCCCATTCGAGCCCGAAATCTTCCGCCGGAATATCCTTGGGGATAGAAGATCGCTTGGCTTCCTTGCCCTCGCCTTTTTCGACATAGGGTCCGAAACGGCCCACTTTTTTGGTGATTTTTTCATCGCTGTCTGGATCGACACCCAGTTCCTGCGGTCCTTCATCCTCGTCCGCATTAGCACCACCGCCCTGCGCGAAACGCCGGGTGAATTTGCAATCGGGATAGTTGGAGCAGGCGACGAAGGCGCCAAAGCGTCCGCCGCGCAACGCGAGCTTGCCTTCGTTACAGCGAGGGCAAAGCCGGGGATCTGTCCCATCTTCCTTTTCCGGGAACAGGTAATCCCCAAGGAATATGTCGAGCTCTGCCGTCACTTCTGATGGCATTTTTTCCATCACTTCAACGGTCTTCGGTTTGAAATCATGCCAGAAGGCTTCGAGAATGGCCTGCCATTGGGCGCGGCCGCCGCTGACTTCGTCCAGTTCGTCTTCGAGAGCGGACGTATAATCATAGGCAACGTAACGATCAAAGAACCGTTCGAGAAATCCGGTCAGCAGCCGCCCGCTTTCCTCAGCAAAGAAGCGGTTTTTCTCGATCCGGACATAGGCCCGGTCTTTGAGCGTCTTGATGATCGAGGCATAGGTCGATGGGCGTCCGATGCCCAATTCTTCCATTTTCTTGACCAGACTGGCTTCGCTGTAGCGCGGCGGTGGCTGGGTGAAATGCTGTATCGCGTCGACGGCTTTCTTGGCCGGACTGTCGCCTTTGGACATCGCCGGCAGCAACCCGCCGTCCTCATCCTTGTCGTCGTCCCGACCTTCTTCGTAAAGCGCCAGAAATCCGGGGAATTTCACGACCTGTCCATTCGCTCTGAGACCGGTTTTTCCGGTACCGTCAAGCATTTCGACGGTCGTGCGTTCGAGCCGGGCGGAAGCCATCTGGCTGGCCATCGCCCGCTTCAGGACAAGGTCATAGAGTTTTGCATGGTCACCGCTACCGGCGGTTTTCTTGGTGAAACTAGTCGGGCGGATCGCTTCATGCGCTTCCTGCGCATTTTTGGCCTTGGATTTGTAGATCCGTGGGCTGTCCGGAACATAGCTCGCATCGTAGCGATCCGAGATCGCCTTGCGTGCCTCCGAAATAGCGCTGCCGTCCATCTGCACGCCGTCGGTCCGCATATAGGTGATCGCGCCATCTTCATAAAGCTGCTGGGCAATCCGCATGGTGTGACTGGCGGAATAGCCGAGCTTGCGCGCCGCTTCCTGCTGCAGGGTCGATGTCGTAAATGGGGGCGGCGGATTGCGGGTAAGCGGTTTTGTTTCGATCGATTCAATCGTGAACAGGCCGTTTTCGACAGCGGTCTTGGCCAGCATGGCCTGGCTTTCATTGGTCAGATCCATCTTGCCGAGCTTCTTGCCGTCATGGATCGTCAGTCGGGCTTCAAAAGCCTGGCCGCCCTGCTCCATTTGTGCGGTGACCGACCAATATTCCTGCGGCTTGAACGCTTCGATTTCCCGTTCCCGCTCGACGATCAGCCGGAGCGAGACCGATTGCACACGGCCCGCAGATTTCGCGCCCGGAAGCTTGCGCCACAGAACCGGCGACAAGGTAAAGCCTACCAGATAGTCGAGCGCCCGGCGTGCACGATAGGCATCGATCAAATCCTCATCCAGCGCCCGTGGGTGGGCCATGGCTTCGGTCACGGCAGCCTTGGTAATCGCATTGAACGTCACCCGGTCGACCTTGTCCGGCAGCGCTTTTTTATTGCGCAACACTTCCTGAACATGCCAGCTAATCGCTTCCCCTTCGCGGTCAGGGTCGGTCGCGAGGATCAGACGCGTGGCCTTTTTCGATTCGGCGGTAATCTCTTTGAGCTGCTTGGCCTTGTCGGGATAGTTCTGCCAGGTCATGGCAAAGCCATCGTCCGGATCGACCGAACCGTCCTTGGGCGGAAGGTCGCGAATATGGCCGTAGGACGCCAATACCTTGAAATCCGATCCCAGATATTTTTCAATGGTTTTGGCTTTGGCGGGTGACTCGACGATAACTAGCTGCATATGTTCCGATTTTCTTTGTTCTCACGTATACGCGCGAGGCTGTGACAAGGATTGGGTCTAGGTCAAGGCCCTGATTGTAGTTTTTTGTCAATGGTGATCAAAAATTAGCCGGTCGACGAAACCTCAGTTCAACAGGCTCACCCGGGCACCGGCATGGCGGGTCAGCCGTCCGGCAAGTTCCAGCTCGAGCAACGCCAATTGCACCGCAGGCGGAGGTAGGCCCGATTGTCTGACGAGCTCATCGACGGTCACCGGAGTCACGCTGAGCAGGTCTATGACGGGCGCGCGTTCTTAACCGTCGGTATCCGTGTACCCGGTTTCGCAAATGAGCGCGCTTTCCCGATCGGCCCTTAATTAATGAGCACGATTCGCAGATTCTGCACGATCATCGAAATGGCGAAT
This sequence comes from Parasphingorhabdus sp., assembly GCF_036964675.1. Classification (GTDB taxonomy): domain Bacteria; phylum Pseudomonadota; class Alphaproteobacteria; order Sphingomonadales; family Sphingomonadaceae; genus Parasphingorhabdus. Next base: position 14,077 of record NZ_JBALTF010000001.1, read on the forward strand.
CAATTCCAATATATCGTCAACTGACTGGACCAGGGTTGCCCCATCTCGGATAAGCATGTTGCAGCCCCTCGATCTTGGATCGAGCGGAGAGCCAGGGACAGCCATGACCTGCCTGCCGGCTTCCGCTGCCAATCTTGCCGTGATCAGCGATCCGGAACGCGGTGCAGCCTCGATCACCACTGTGCCTCTGGCCAGTCCGGCGATGATCCGGTTGCGATAGGGAAAATGCCGGGCACGCGGTTCTGTTCCGGGAGGTTGCTCTGCCAGCAGCAATCCGTGCTCGGCTATCGCTCGCTGCATATCTTCGTTTTCCGGGGGATAGAAGACATCCAATCCGCCGGCAATGACGGCAATGGTCGCCGTTCCGAGCGAACCTTGATGGGCCGCGGTATCGATACCTTTCGCCAGCCCCGACACAATGGAGACACCCGCCTCCGCCAGACCGTTGGCCAGATTATGGGCAAAGCGACAGGCTGCTGCAGAGGCGTTTCGGGCGCCGACGATCGCGACCGTCGGCCGTTCCAGCAGCTCCAGCCTGCCTTGCCAGAGCAAAAGCGGGGGTGAATTGCCGAGTTGAGCGAGCAGGGCTGGATAGGCGGGATCGCCCAGAAACAGCAATCCGGCACCGAGATTCCGGATTGCGTTCATTTCGGAGTCGATTTGCTTCAAGTCGGCAATCCGTGGTGATCGTCCGCCACCCCGCGCTGCCAGATCGGGAATAGCCTCCAGCGCGCGCGCTGCAGAACCATATCTCTTGATCAATTGCCGGTAGGTGACAGGGCCGATATTCTCTGATCGGATAAGCCGAAGCCGGTCATACGCTTCCTGGCTTTCTCCCATTCACTTCGAGCCTTTTTGTTCAAGCCTTTTTGGATGCCCCGATCTTCGGCTCTTCGCCTGCGATCAGCCGTTCGATATTGGAGCGGTGTTTCCACAGAACCAGCAGAGCCAGACCGATGAACATGGGCATCATGGCATATTCTCCCAAGGCGAAGGCCGCGATCGGCACTGATATGGCGGCAAGCATCCCTCCTACTGACGAATAGCGCCAAAGCGCAAGCGAACCGAGCCAGGTGACCGCAAATATCAACCCAGCGACGGGAATCAGGGCGGAAACGACCCCCAGCAAAGTCGCAACGCCCTTGCCACCGTTAAATCTGAGCCAGACGGGGTAGAGATGGCCAAGAAAGGCTCCGAGTCCGGCCAGAACAGCCAGTCCGTCGGAAATCTGCAAGGCGATAAAAACCGCAGCATAGCCCTTGCCGATATCGAGCAACAGGGTCAGGGCCGCGATTGGCTTGTTGCCGGTGCGCAAAACATTGGTTGCGCCAATATTGCCAGAACCGGTTTTGCGCAGATCGCCGCCGCCGGAGAGTCGTGTCAGGACAAGTCCAAAAGGGACCGAGCCGAGCAAATAGCCGAGCAACAACGCCAATATTGGTTCTGACCACATAGACTGCACTGAAAATACCCCTTGTTCGATCCGCGCTATATTCACAGTCGATGATGAGCAAGTATCTCGTCCCAAAAAACGGCCAAGGTCAAACGCCTGTCAGACGAACCGAAGCAGTTGCCGTTGCCATGCTATTCTGGCTATGGGAAAAACATGACCGAAGCGCAGATTGACGAATGCCCTCCCTTGTTATTTTTCGATACCGGCGTCGGCGGGCTTTCGGTTTTGGGCGAAGTGATAAAATTGCTACCGCGTGCGCCGATTGTCTATGCCGCAGATTATGCAGGCCTGCCTTATGGCATGAAGTCCGAAGCAGAATTGGCAGCGCGGGTTCCGGCGCTGCTCGGCCGTCTGGTCGAGCGCTACCGGCCTGCTCTGGCAACCATTGCCTGCAACACCGCCTCGACAATTGCGCTCGATCACGTCCGGTCGGCTTTGGATATCCCGGTCGTCGGCACAGTGCCCGCGATCAAGCCGGCCAGCGAGCTTACCAAGAGCGGGGTGATCGGGCTGCTGGGCACGCGGGCAACCATCCGGCAGCCCTATGTCGACCGACTCGCCGCTGATTTTGCCTCCGACAAGCTCTTGCTGCGTCATGCCGCACCCGAACTTGTCTATGCCGCAGAGGCCAAGCTGCGCGGTGAAAAACTGGATCCAAATATTATCCAGGACGCAATGTCCGGGTTGCTCAATCAGGCCGGAGGAGACCGAATAGATACGGTCATTCTCGCCTGCACCCATTTCCCGCTGTTGCGCGACGAACTGGCCGAAGCAGCGCAAAGGCCGATTCAATTTATCGATGGCGCAAAGGGCATTGCCCGCCGGATCGCTTATCTGACCAAGGACATGACCTGGCCCGCCGAAAGCCGGGAAGGGATATTTGTGACAACCGGTGACCTCGCAGATATCGCGCCCTACCGATCCGCCTTCGCAAAATATGGCATAAGCCGGTTTGAGAAACTGTAAGTCTATGGGAACAAATCTTATTGCGAGTGGTTAGCGCTGGAAATTCTGGGAAAAGGCCGCTAAGGGCCATTTCAACAAGACCGCAAGAACAGATTTGACGCAGGATTTGGTGCATAGTGGACTACGATAAAATTTTTTCGCAAGCGATTGACCGGCTTCATGCCGAAGGACGCTATCGGGTATTCATCGACATATTGCGCAACAAGGGTTCGTTTCCCAACGCCCGTTGTTTCGCGCATCATAACGGGCCGCAGCCGGTTACTGTCTGGTGCTCGAACGACTATCTGGCGATGGGGCAGCATCCCGATGTGATCGCCGCGATGGAAGAGGCACTGCACGATGTCGGTGCCGGATCTGGCGGAACGCGCAATATTGGCGGCAACACGCATTATCACATACAATTGGAGCGGGAACTGGCCGACTGGCACGGAAAATCCGGCGCCTTGCTGTTCACATCCGGCTATGTGTCAAACGAAGCAACGCTGTCGACTCTGACCAAGATCCTGCCGGGATGCATTATCTTTTCCGACGAACTGAACCATGCATCGATGATTGCCGGGATCAAGAACAGCGGCTGTGAAAAGCGGGTTTTCCGGCATAATGATCTGGAACATCTGGAAGAATTGCTGGCCGCCGAAGATCCGGAAGTGCCCAAGCTGATCGCCTTTGAAAGCATCTATTCGATGGATGGCGATATCGCACCTCTGCACGCGATCTGCGATCTGGCGGACAAATATAACGCGCTCACCTATTGTGATGAAGTGCACGCTGTCGGCATGTACGGAACACGCGGTGGCGGCATTTCCGAGCGCGATGCGGCCGCACACAGATTGACGATCGTTGAGGGGACATTGGCCAAAGCCGTCGGTGTCATGGGTGGCTATATTGCCGCGGACCAGAAAATCATCGACGTGATCCGGTCTTATGCTCCCGGTTTCATCTTCACCACCAGCCTGTCGCCGGTGCTTGTTGCCGGTGCACTGGCCAGCATTCGTCATCTGAAACAGTCGACCGCCGAGCGTGATGGTCAGCAGGCTGCGGCGCAGACGCTCAAGGACCTGTTTGCAAATGCGGGCCTGCCGGTGATGGACTCATCGACCCATATCGTACCGCTGCTGGTCGGCGATCCGATCAAAGCCAAGAAGGTCAGTGATATATTGCTCGCCGAATATGGCGTCTATGTGCAGCCGATCAACTATCCGACCGTGCCGCGCGGCACCGAACGGCTGCGGTTCACGCCCGGCCCCGCGCATAGCGAAGCGATGATGGTCGACTTGACCAAGGCGCTGGTGGAAATCTGGAGCCGGATGGACATGGAACGGGCGATTGCCGCCTAGTCGCCGGTGATGATTTTCGCATATAGCTGATTGTCGACATTGCCGCCGGACAGGGTGATCGCCGTGTGATCCGTGAGCGGCAGCTTACCTGCCAGAATGGCTGCCAGAGCAACCGCGCCGCCAGGCTCTACAACCAGACGCAATTTTTCGAACGCAACCCGCATGGCATGATGGACCTCGGCGGGTGACACGGACAGGCCCTGTGCGTTGCGACCCTTCAATATATCAAATGTGATCGGAGCAACCCGGAGCGTTTGCAGCGCGTCGCATTCGGTCGCGGGCGGATCCTTTTCCACTGGCACGATCGTGCCACCTTCGAGCGACCGTTTCATGTCGTCCCAGCCTTCCGGCTCGACCACCATGATGCGCGCCTCGGGATTGGCCAGGGCGGAACCGCTGGCCAGACCACCACCACCGCAGCAGACAACAAGCTGGTCGGGTTCCGATCCGGTCAGGGCCAGCATCTGCTCACGAATTTCTAAGCCACAACTGCCCTGCCCTTCGACGATCCACGGGTCATCGAAGCTGGGCACCACTACTGCGCCGGTTTTGCGGGCAATATCATCGGCCAATTGCTCACGAGAACCGCTCATCCGGTCGTAGGTGATGATTTCAGCGCCCAATGCCCTCGTGTTCGCCAGTTTCGCCCTGGGGGCGTCTTCCGGCATGATGATCGTCGCTGGCACGCCCAGACTGCGCGCGGCCCAGGCGACGCCCTGCGCGTGATTGCCGCTGGAAAAGGCGACGACGCCGCGCGTGCGCTGATCGTCGGTCAGATCGGTCAAACGGTGCCAGCCACCGCGAATCTTGAACGCGCCAATCGGTTGCAGGCATTCCGCCTTGCACCAGATGGTTGCGCCGTCGACTTCGAGCGGTAACAGCGGCGTGGCGGGCAGGATCGCCGCGATTTTCTTCGCCGCTCGCTCTACCCCCGCCAGGGTTGGTTGCCGCTCAGGGTTCATCAGGTATTGCTCTGTCATACTCTCTCCCTATATGCGGGGCTATTATTTCTCCAGCATTTAGAGTGGAAATCATGGGCAAAATATTGGTGATCGGCGCCGGCGGCGTCAGTTCGGTGGCAGTGCATAAAATGGCACAGCTGATAGCGGCGGGTAGCGGGCCCTTTACCGAGATCCTGTTGGCTAGTCGCACCTTGCCGAAATGCGAAGCGATTGCCGAATCGGTCAAGCAGCGCACCGGTTTGGACATCAGGACAGCGCAGATTGATGCCGATGATGTTCCGGCATTGACCGCGCTGATCGAGCGGGAAAAGCCCGCTTTGGTGGTCAATCTCGCGCTGCCCTATCAGGACCTGCCGATCATGGATGCCTGCCTAGCGACCAAGACCGACTATCTCGACACCGCCAATTACGAACCGCGCGACGAAGCGAAGTTCGAATATAAGTGGCAGTGGGATTATCAGGACCGGTTCAAGGATGCGGGCATCATGGCGCTGCTGGGTTCCGGCTTTGATCCCGGGGTGACCAGCATATTCACCTGCTGGCTCAAGAAGCATCATTTTGACCGGATCGACACGCTCGATATTCTTGATTGCAATGGCGGCGACCACGGCCAGCATTTCGCCACCAATTTCAATCCCGAGATCAATATTCGCGAAGTGACGGCCACTTCGCGGCATTGGGAAAATGGCGACTGGGTCGAAGGACCGCCGCTGACGCATAAACAGGAATTTGATTTCGAGGCGGTCGGCCCGAAGAACATGTATCTGATGTATCATGAGGAAATTGAGTCGCTGAAGACGCATCTGCCGGAAATCCAGCGGATTCGTTTCTGGATGACCTTTGGCGACGCCTATCTGACCCATCTCGAAGTGCTGCAGAATGTCGGCATGACCCGGATTGATCCGGTGATGTATGAAGGGCGCGAGATCATTCCGCTGCAATTCCTGAAAGCTGTATTGCCGGAACCGGCCAGCCTCGGCGAGACGACCAAGGGCAATACCAATATTGGCGTGATCGCGACGGGTGTGAAGGACGGTGTGCAGAAGACGCTCTACGTCAAGAATATCTGCAGCCATGAAGCCGCCTATGAAGAGACCGGCAACCAGGGTGTCAGCTATACCACTGGCGTGCCGGCGATGATTGGCGCGGCGATGATGCTGTCCGGCAAATGGCAGGGCAAGGGCGTGTTCAACATGGAGCAATTCGATCCCGATCCGTTCATGGAGATGCTGAACCAGCATGGATTGCCATGGACAGTGGAAGAATTGGAAGCACCTTTGGCGTTCTGAGATGGAGACCAAGGCAGGTGATCCCGGCGCTTTTGCGCATTTTGATTTGGCGCGCGTGCCCTCGCCTGCCTTTGTCGTCGATGAGGTTGCAGTGCGCCGGAATCTGGCGATTCTGGCGGATATCAAGCAACGCTCCGGGGCCAGGATATTGCTGGCCTTGAAGGCCTTTTCGATGTGGTCGCTCGCGCCATTGATCGACGAATATCTCGACGGCTATTGTGCATCGGGCCTGTGGGAGGCGCGGCTGGCAAAGGAGCATTATAGCGGGCCGATCAGCACCTATTCTCCGGCTTACAAGGCGGACGATCTGGTCGAGCTATCCCGGATATCCAGGCATATAACCTTCAATAATCCAACACAGATTGATCGATGGAAAAGCGATTCTAATCAAAAACTTGAACTCGATAGTTGCGAACTTGGCTTAAGAATTAATCCGGAAATCGCGCTGGGCGAGACGGAGAAATATGATCCGAGCCAACCGCACAGCCGGCTGGGCTTTCCGATCAGCCAGCTCGCACCGGAACATTTCCAGCATCTGTCCGGCATCCACTTCCACAATCTCTGCGAACAGGGTTTTGATGCGCTGCAGCGGACCTGGGAGAAAGTAGAACCAATCATTGCACCACATTTTGGCTCGCTCAACTGGATCAATCTTGGCGGCGGTCATCATATTACCCGCGATGATTATGATCGCGAGGCGCTGGTTGATTTTCTGAAAGCGCTGAAAGCTAGGTCCGGATGCGAGATTTATCTGGAACCCGGAGAAGCGGTAGCGCTGGATGCCGGCATATTGGTGGGTGAGATTCTGGATGTGTTCGACAATGGCATGGCGGTCGGTATCACCGATATTTCGGCCACCTGCCATATGCCCGACGTTATTGAAGCGCCCTATCGCCCGGCGATGCTGGGGGAAGGTGATGAAGGTCCGGCGATCCGACTCGGCGGCCCCAGCTGCCTCGCTGGCGATATTATCGGCGATTATCGGCTTCCCGAAGCCCCTTTCATTGGCCAGCGGATCGCCTTTCTCGATCAGGCGCATTATTCGATGGTCAAGACCAACACATTCAACGGCGTTGCTTTGCCCTCCATCTGGCTCTGGAACAGCGAAAATGATGACCTAAAATGTGTCAAAAGCTTCGATTGGACGACATTTCGGGACCGATTGAGCTAGAAAATTGACCGATTGCTACATTTTCTCTAACTGCAGGTCTTTACAGAATAGAAACGCGGCCATATAGCCGCGCCTTGCTGCCCCATGGCCGCTTGCGTATCCGCAAGGCAGCTCAATCGATCTTAGCCTATAAGGGGGTCCCTTGAGTTGCACATTTACCATGATGCTGAGGAGCTGACGAAGGCTCTAAGCCCAGAAATTCCAGTTTTGTTGAATCGGCCACACGCAGCCCGTCGCGCGGCGCGTTATTTCGTCGATCAATTTCCCGGCAAATCGCTTTATGCGGTGAAGGCGAATCCATCGCCCGCATTGCTGCAGCTATTATGGGAAGAAGGCGTTACCCATTTCGACGTGGCTTCGATTGACGAGGTTCGCCAGGTTCGCGCGGCATTGCCAGACGCGACGCTCTGCTACATGAATCCGGTCAAGCAGCTGTCTTCGATCCGCGAAGCCTATCACGATCATGGCGTGCGGATTTTTTCCCTCGACAGTCTCGAGGAACTGGAAAAAATCGAACGGGGAACGGAACAGGCGGAAGATCTGACGCTTTGCGTGCGGATCCGGGTCGCATCGGAATTTGCGGAAATCAGCCTCGCTTCCAAATTCGGCATTGAGGTCGATGATTCGGTAGAATTGCTGCAACGCACCCGGCAAACCGCTGAAAATCTGGGTATTTGTTTCCATGTCGGCAGCCAGGCGATGACACCGCTGGCCTTCGTCCATGCGCTGGAACGCGTTCGCACAGCCATTGTCGGCGCGTCGGTGACCGTTGACATCGTCAATGTCGGCGGCGGTTTTCCGTCGATCTACCCGGATCTTGAGCCGGTTTCGCTCAATCATTATTTTACCGCCATTGACCGCACGTTCGAAGATCTGCCGATCAGCTATTCCGCTGAACTCTGGTGTGAGCCGGGCCGCGCCTTGTCGGCCGAATATAGCTCGCTGGTGGTCAAGGTGGAGCGCCGTCGCGGCACCGAATTGTTCATCAACGACGGCGCCTATGGCACCCTGTTTGATGCCGCCCATATCGGTTGGCGTTTTCCGGTTCGCCAGATTGGCGCGGATAGCGAAAGCGGAAGCACCACTGGATATAGCTTCTACGGTCCAACCTGCGATGACATGGATTTCATGGCCGGTCCGTTTAACCTGCCCGACAGCATCAAGGCCGACGATTATATCGAAATCGGCATGATTGGCGCTTATGGCTCGGCGATGCGGACGAAGTTCAACGGCTATGGCAGCAGCCACGAATATGATGTCACCGACGAACCGATGGCCAGCCTGTATGTTGGCGACAATCTGGATCGGTCCGATCGCGACAATGTGGTGTCTTTTCCCCGCGTTTGAGCCGGAAACTAGGTTGCAATTGACAATCGTTTACAGTTGACGCAGTTTCCCAACGAGTTTTGGGAGAAACACGATCATGGATACTGCAATATTGGCACCGGCATCTTTGCTGGTCCTGTGGTCGCTCATCATGCTGTTCTGGATGGCGGGCACAAGATTTCCGGCTATGGCAAAAACCGGAGCGGACCTTGGCAAGGCCCCGCCCGGCGGTCGGGGGAGCGACCTGGAAGGCGTGATCCCCGACAAGGTGAACTGGAAATCCCATAATTACACCCATTTGATGGAACAGCCGACGCTGTTTTATGCCACAGTCGTGATCCTCGCGCTTGCCGATGCGGGCCATGGCCTGAACCTCTATCTCGCCTGGGGCTATGTGATCATCCGGATCATTCACAGTATCTGGCAGGCAACCGTCAACATGGTCAATGTCCGCTTTCTGCTGTTCATCGCCTCGACCATCTGCCTGTTGATCATGGCGATAAACGCCCTGTGGGCCACGCTTTTCTAGCAGCATAATTTACCAAGTTTACAATAATATAGGGGGAGAAATCACATGGAAAATAGTCCAATGCTGCAGCCGATGGTTGCGCTGATCTTGTGGACGATGCTGATCTGGCTGTGGATGTATGTCACGCGGATTCCGGCGATGAACAAGGCCAAAATCGACACTGCCAATCTGGTCGGCGGCACAGGCGGCAATCTCGATGAATTGCTGCCGCCGGAAGTGCAGTGGAAGGCGCATAATTATAACCATTTATTGACCGAACCGACGCTTTTTTACGCGATTTGTGTCGTTTTGATCTTTTCCGGGCAAGATTTTGGTCTGAACGTGACCATCGCCTGGATCTATGTTGGCTTGCGAGTCCTGCACAGCCTGATCCAGGTCACGGTCAACCGCGTGCTCTTCCGGTTTGCGGTTTTCGCCCTGTCGAGCCTGTGCATTATCGCCTTGGCGATCCACGCGGCGCTGGCGGTATTCCATTAGTCACGGGGCGCCTGACGCTGAATATATTCGGCGTCGGCCCCTGACTAACGGGTGAAGCTGGAAACAAGCTCGACGTGGGTAGACCATAGAAACTGCCCAACCGGCCAGACTTGCCGGAGCTTGTATCCGGCGTCACAAAGCTGCTTTGCATCCCGTGCAAAACTGGCCGGATTGCAGCTGATATAGCAGATTTTTGCGACATCGGATTGCGCCAGCTGCAGGATCTGTTCGCGTGCGCCGGCCCGGGGTGGATCGAGAATCACGGCATCAAAACGGTTGAGTTCCTCGACGCTCAGTGGCCGCCGGAAAAGATCGCGATGCTCGCAGAATATCTGCCGGGTGGAATGATTGGCTGCCATTTTTAGCGCGCCCATGGTGTCGCGGGCGCCTTCCGCAGCATAGACTTTCTGATCCTCGCCAAGCGCCAGGGTGAATGTTCCTAGACCGGCAAACAGATCCGCGACAAGCCGCGCGTCGCCAACCGCTTTCAGCATCGCCGCAACCAGCACCTGCTGGCCATCGCGTGTCGGTTGCAAAAAGGCGCTATGCGGGAAAGCGACGGTAGTGCCGCTGAAAGTGACCGTCAGCGGTTCGGGTTCCCACTGGGTTTCCGGGCCATAGCCGCCATCGACGGACAGGCGCGCCAGGCCATTGGCCTTGGCAAAGGTGGACAAGGCCTCGCGCTGCTCCAGCCCCTCTGGCTCATAATTGCTGATCAGCAGGTCAATCCCCTGATCGACCAGCGTCATTTCGATATTCATGTCATGCTTGCGACGAGACGTCTTTTTCAGAAATGCCCGCAAGGGTGCCAGAAGATCGAACAGTTCGGGTGCCATGATCTCGCATTGCTGGAGATCGACGATCCGGTGGCTGCCGGCGCTGCTGAATCCGAGCCGGAATTGATCGCCGAGCTTGGCCGCGCTCAGACTGGCGCGGATTCGGGTTTTTGGCTGGGAGACCTGAGGCGGGTGCAGCAATTCTGCCGCCAGCCCCTGACCTTCCAGTGCATAGGCGACCCGGTCGGTGAGGAACTGGGTATAGCTCTCTGCGTCGAGATGCTGCAGGCTGCAGCCGCCGCAAGACTGGAAATGCTGGCAAGGGGCCTCAACATGATGCGGCCCGTTGATCAGGCCGCCGTCTTCATTGAGCCGGTCCAGCGGAGCGGAAAAGGCGACATGGCGACCATCCGAGGTCACACCATCGCCCTTCGCAGCCACGCGAATGATCAGGTCGGGATCGGGAGTCGCGGTCATAAACATTCCTGCAATGTGGCGGGGAGCTGGTCGATAAGCATTTCCGGCGTGAAAGCTGGGCCAGCCAGATGTGCGGCCCGGCTGTGCAGCCATTGGCCCTCGCACGCCGCCTTATAACCACTGATGCCCGTTGCCAAGCGACTTGCGATGATCCCTGCCAATATGTCACCGGTCCCTGCTGTCGACAGCCATAGACAGGATAGCGCCGATATCGATGCCTTGCCGTCGGGGCGGACGATGATGGTATCTGAGCCTTTCAGCAAAATATTGCATTGCGATTGCTCGGCCAGTTGGCGGCCGTCATCGAGTCTATATTGCAGGGAGTCCGCCATCAGGCCGGCAAATTCTCCGGCATGTGGCGTTGCAATCGTCTCTGCCGAGCGCGTTTTCACAAGATCGGTAAATTGCGGTCCCGCAACCGTGAGCGCATCAGCATCCAGTAGCAGCGGCGCATTGGCGGCAAGCGTGGCGTTCAACAAGTCTTTCGCCCGGTCATCGCGGCCCAGACCGGGACCGATGACAATGGCCGAAATGCGGCTGTCTGCCAGTTTTTGCTGGAGCTCGGCATCGTCGTGCACCGTCTCCACTACGATACTGGGATGCGGCGCTGCAAAGCCCGGGGAGGCAAAAATCTTGACATAGCCTGCGCCCGATTTCTGGGCCGCCATCGCCGTGAGTTGCGCCGCGCCATGCATCGCGCCAGCCACGACGGCAACCAGACCCCGGCTATATTTATGATCTTGCGATGTCGGGCCGGAAAGCCGGGGCTTCGGGAGAATCCCCAGATTGCTTGCTGCTGTGATGCCGATATCGATCCCGACCAGATGCCCCATTTTCGATCGCGCCGGTTCCAGAAAATGGGATGGTTTGAAAGCCCCCAGAGCGATGGTCATGTCAAATCCGGGAATATCGTTGAGACAGGTACCGTGATCGGATTCGACGCCGCTTGGCAGATCGATAGCCACGCGCCGCTTTGCACCTGCTGCCAGACGGGAAAAATGACCGAACCATTCATCGCCAACAGCGCGGGCCAATCCGGTGCCAAAGAGACAATCGACAAATTGCGCAGCGGGCTGCGCCTCTGCCAGAGCGATCGTTTTTCCGCGCCACAGTGATTTTGCATGTTGCGCCGCATCGGTCTTCGGTTCGAGCGGCGCCGCGACACAGACATCGACGCCCTTTTCGAGCAGCCACTGGGCGATGACATAGCCGTCCCCGCCATTATTGCCCGGACCGCACAGCACCAGTGTCGGCAAATCGCAAGCAATCCGCCAGATCATTTGCGCAGCGCCCTGCCCGGCCAGACGCATCAATTCCTGAACCGACACGCCCTTGTCGATCAAAGCCTGTTCCGCCTGCTGCATTTCAGCGGCGGTCAATATATGGCCCTGGTTGAGCAAGCGCGCCTCTAGTTTCCGGCTTGCGCCGGGTCTTTGCTGGCTGCGGGAGCAATGTCGGCTTTCGCGTCGGGTTTGATCTGCGCTGGCAGCAGATATCTGTCGGGACCAACGCTGACCAAAATCTGGCCATCCTCGACGATCGATATTTTCGCCTGATCAAAACCATCGGCAGCTTCCAGGCCGCGGCCGTCGGTCAGCACGTTGAACCGGCGAAATCCGCCATCGGGGTGACGAATGATCATCGTCTCCCTGCCCTCGCCGCTCAACCGTTCGGTGAAACAGTCCCGGGTGAAGTCGCTATCGCCATTGATCGCACATTTTATTTTCCCGTCATCGCCCGCCTGATCCGCTGCCCGCTGTTCCGCTTCCGCAAGCACGGCATTGTCTGGCCGGTTCTCGCAGGCGGTCAGCAACAGGGTCAGGCCGACGATTTTAGATATCCGCATAGACATGTTTTTCTGCCTTGGCTCCGGGATGGGTGACCGCCCCCTGATAGGCCGGTCCGACATTTTGCGCATAGCGCCACAACGCCCCGGAACCATAATCGGTTTCGCGCTGCACGAATTTTTTCCGGCGCTCTGCCAGCACGGTTTCATCGACTTCCAGATCGATGATGCCCGCTTCGGCATCGATATTGATCATGTCGCCTTCTTCGATCAGACCGATCGGTCCGCCATCGGCGGCTTCCGGACCAACATGACCGATACAGAATCCCCGGGTTGCACCGGAGAAACGGCCGTCGGTGATCAGCGCGACCTTTTCCCCCATGCCCTGACCGTAGAGCGCAGCGGTGGTTGCCAGCATTTCGCGCATGCCGGGACCGCCCTTTGGTCCTTCGTTGCGAATGACGACGACCGCGCCTTCCTTGATCTGGCGCTTTTCGACGGCAGCAAAGGCATCTTCCTCGCATTCAAACACCTGCGCCGGGCCGCGAAATTGCAGGCGCGCCATGCCGGCCACCTTGACGATCGCACCCTCTGGCGCCAGCGAGCCGCGCAGACCGACAACGCCGCCGGTAGGGGTAATCGCATGCTGGACATCATAGATGACCTTCTGATCCGGGTTCCAGACGACTTCGTCGATATTCTCGCCCAGGGTTTTGCCGGTCACGGTGATACAGTCACCCTTGATCAGGCCGTTATCCATCATCGTCTTCATCAGCATATAGACACCGCCGGCGTCGTGCATGTCCTTGGCGACATATTTGCCGCCCGGTTTGAGATCGGCCAGATAGGGTGTGGTCTTGAAAATTTCGGCGACATCAAACAGATCGAATTCGATCCCGGCTTCGCTGGCCATCGCTGGCAGATGCAGGGCGGCGTTGGTCGATCCGCCGGTGGCCGCGACCACCCGTGCGGCGTTGATGAACGCGTCTCTGGTGCAGATATCGCGGGGGCGCAAATTGAGCTCGATCAGATTCATGATCTGACGGCCGGCTGCCCGGGCCATATCGTCACGGGTTTCATAAGGTGCTGGTGCCATGTTGCTGTTCGGCAGCGACAGGCCGATCGCTTCGGCGACACAGGCCATGGTGTTGGCGGTAAATTGACCACCACAGGCACCGTGGCCCGGACAGGCGACTTTTTCCAGTTCGATCAGTTCCTGCAACGGGCAATTGCCGGCGCTATGCTGCCCGACCGCCTCGAACACGTCGACAACGGTTACGTCCTTGCCGTGGAACCGTCCCGGAAGAATCGAGCCGCCATAAACGAAGATCGACGGCACATTGAGTCGCAGCATCGCCATCATCATGCCGGGCAGGCTCTTGTCGCAGCCAGCATAGCCGATGACCGCGTCATAACAGTGGCCACGGACGCTCAGCTCGACGCTGTCGGCGATGACTTCGCGCGAAACCAGCGAGGCTTTCATGCCCTGATGGCCCATGGCAATGCCATCGGTGACCGTGATAGTATTGAACCGCCGCGGCGTGCCGCCGGCCTCGATCACACCTTCGCGCGCCATATCGGCCTGGCCATCAAGCAAGGTATTGCAGGGCGCGCTGTCATTACCCGCCGAGGCGATGCCGACGAAGGGTTTTGCGATATCCTCTTCGGTCATTCCCATCGCATAATAATAGCTGCGCTGGGGGGCGCGCTCCGGTCCGACACTGACGTGGCGGCTCGGCAAACGGGACTTGTCAAATCTATCACTCATTCTGGGTTCCAATATCGCAATTTCCGGATCGTCCTTCCAAAACTCTGGCGGTTAAGCAAGAGCCGTTCTTATTTTATCGCAACTACGCAATAAAATATCAGCAAAATGCCGTTGTCCTGCCTCTGTCCGGATCAGATCCTGCCGGACCTCGACACCGATATAGGGCTGGCCGATCGCTTCGCACTGGCGGTTCATCGTCGCGTTCAGATCCTTGCCCGAATAGGGCTGCTGATCGCCGACACGCAATTCCGCCTCTTCGCCCAGAAACTGGAGCGCCATGCGGGAGGCCGTCTGATATTCATTATACATGATGCCCATATCCCACGGTCGTTCCAGCTGCGGGTTGGAACGGAGCGTCGGTGAAAAGCTGTGCAGCGAAGCAACCAGGGCTGGCTTCAAGTCCGCAATCAATGCCGCGACCCGGTCGTGATAGGGGGTAAAGAAACGATCCAGTCTCGCTTGCCGGTCCTCGGCGGACAGATGATTGCCCGGAATTTCGACGCCGTCGCTGCGTTCGACGATAACCGCTGCTTCATCGGGATAGCGGTTGAGATCAACAATCAGCCGGGAATTGGTGCTGAGAACCGCCAGATAGCCGCTTTTCTCCGTCATCAACCGGGCAATTGGCGCAATGCCCGGATCAAAGGCGATATGATCCTCCCGATATTGCGGCGAAATGCCCAGATCGATATCGTCAGGCACATGGCTGGAGGCATGATCGACCACGATCAGCACGCCGCCTGCCGAGGGAATACCGGATATTTCAAAAGCTTCGGTCATCGAATTTTTCCTATCAACGTCCATATCCCGTCCATCGCCTGCAGACAGTGCTGCTCGGCATTTTTGGCCGCCGCCAGACTGTCAAACAAGGCAAAACAGGTCGCGCCAGACCCGGACATCCGGGCGATGATCGGCTGGCGATCTTCCAGCAATTGCAGCACATCGGTCAATATCGGCACCAGCGCGACGGCCGGTTTCTGCAGATCGTTTCTGCCATTTTGCGCCGCCGGGATGACTGGCCCGCTTGCCAGAGCGCCGCGATCGACACCATCCCAGGCGGCGAATATGTCCGCCGTTGACACCGGAACCCGCGGATTGATCAGCAGTGCGGTGCAGCCGCGCAAATCATCATCGGGAATGCGGGTCAGGTCATGACCAATGCCGGTGCCGCGACAGGTCTGGCTGACCACACAGGCGGGAAGATCGGCACCCAGCGGCCCCGCGACATCCGCCAGTTCGGCAATCGAAAGATCCAGCCCCCAGAACCGGTTAAGCAAGCGCAGCGTTGCTGCAGCATCGGCCGAGCCTCCGCCAATGCCCGATGCGACCGGCAGTCGCTTGTCCAGATGGAGGCGGGCACCAAGCTTCACATTGGATATGTCGGCAAGCCGTTTGGCCGCTTGCAGCACAAGATTGTCGGTGTTGCTGAGTCCCTCCGCGAAGGGACCGCTTATTGCCATAGTCACGTCATCACCCGGCTGAACCGCAATCAGATCGCCAGAATCGACAAAGGCGAATATCGTTTCAATATCATGATAGCCATTTGGCAGTCGCTTGCGGACATGGAGCGCCAGATTCAATTTTGCATAGGCGATTTCGCTGTTGGTCGCGCCCAAAACTGGATCGGACATCAGGGCGATATAAGGTCGGGCCGGAGACCCAGGTCTATTTTACTGGCGAGACGCTGCATATCCTCACCTTCTGCGAATAATTTTGCCGATTTCCAAGCATAGCGCGCTTCATAGAGACGGCCAACAGTCCAATAGGCATCACCGAGATGTTCATTGATCGTCGGATCCTGCGGCTGGCCTTCAAGCGCGCTTTCCAAATAGGTCACGGCACGTTGATGGTCGCCGGTGATGAAATAGGCCCAGCCAAGGGAATCGGTGATAGCCGGCGAATCAGAACGCAAATCATATGCTTGCTTGATCGCGGCGACGGCTGCTTCCTCATTTTCCCGGCGTTCGAGTTGGGCGTAACCAAGATAGTTCAGAATGGTCGGCGAATTGGGCAGCAATGCATTGGCTTTTTGCAGCGATTGCAGGCCTGCAGGCCATATCCCGGCCTGTTCCTGGGCACCGCCCAGCGCGAGCCAGTAATTGGCCATCAGTGCGTCTGGTCGTTCCAGCTTCTCGGCCAGTTTGACGGCCGATTCAAAAGCGCTGGCCGCCGCTCCGTTTTCGCCCTGCGCTTGCAGGGACTGGCCCTTCAATATGTATAGTTCGGGAGCATCCGGATTATATTCCAAGGCCGTGTCCAGCCGCGCAATCGCCTGATCATAGTGACTATTGGCGACAAGACTGGCGATCTCCGAACTCAGCCCGATCAGATAATATGGGCTTTCACGACCGATCTGAGCATATTCTGCCACCGCCAGATCATGGCTGTCGGCGGTTGCATAGGCTCGTCCAAGCGTCAGATGCGCATAATCTGATTTGTCGGCGATCCGCGTGCTGGCCTGTGCCAGGACCTGGGACAGAAATTCGGCCCGCTGCACCGCGACATCGCTCGACAATCTTTGAAACAGAAATGCCAGCCCAATGGATGGTGTGACCTTTTGCCCAACGCCCTGTTGCTGATCAGCGTCAATCTGCTGATGCAATCTTTGCTCTGCTCCCGACGACTGAAACTTCAAGATTTGCCTTGCCGTTTCCGCGTCATTCTTCGCCCAGAAATGCTGAGCCGCCAATATGCGTAACGGCGCCATGCGGGGTTCGTTGCGCTCGACAAGCCCGGTCAGCAGAACGAGCGCTTCACTTTCCTGCCGGTTCGCCAGCAGGTTCAATATCAGATGCTCTTCCAGATAATATTTGGCGGTCGCACTGGTCTGTGCCTGCGAAAGGGCGGCGGTGGCATCCCGACCTCTTGCGGTTGCCAGCCAAGCCTCCAGAAACGGTTGCAGGAAGGCAAAATTCTTGAGCGCTTCCAGTTCGACAATCGCCAGATCGGCGCCGTTCCAGTCGCGCTGCGCGAAGGCCGAGGCATAGAGCAACAGCGGCATTTCCGGATCGGCCTTGCCGCGCAGCAGCATGATCCGGGCGGCTTTCACCGCCAGATCAAAATCACCAACCTCAATGGCGCTGACATAAGCTTTCCCCGCCAGCATCTCATTGTCCGGCTGCTCTTTCAGGCTCTCGCCATAGATCGTGGCAGCGGCATGCGGTTCATCAGATGATTCAGCAAGCCGGGCCTCGACAAAACGGTTCAGGGCCGCTGCACTGTCGCCGCGGTTGGCCTGCGCCGGTGAAGCGGCCAGTCCGGCGACAAGCAGCGCGCTTAAACCAATGTTACATATTCGGATAATTTGGACCTCCGCCACCTTCCGGTACGACCCAATTGATATTCTGGGACGGGTCCTTGATATCACAGGTTTTACAATGAACGCAATTTTGTGCGTTGATCTGGAATTTCGGCTTGCCGGCTTCGTCTTCGATAAATTCGTAAACACCGGCCGGGCAATAGCGTGCCGAAGGTCCGGCAAAGACCGGAAGATTGACATCAACCGGAATATTCGGATCTTTCAGTTGCAGATGCACCGGCTGGTCTTCTTCGTGATTGGTGTTCGACAGGAATACCGAAGACAGGCGATCAAAAGTAATTTTCCCATCGGGCTTGGGATATACGATCTTCTCGCAATGTTCCGCCCGTTTCAGCCGCGACCAGTCGGGGTGCAATTTCATCGTGAACGGCATTTTGATCTTGAGATGCTCTGCCCACATATTCATTCCGGAGAGAATGGTGCCGAGGAAATCACCATATTTCTCGACCGCTGGCAGGACATTGCGAACCACGCGCAATTCTTCACGCACCCAGCTATTCTCATAGGCGGTTCCGTAAGCGCTCAGTTCGTCGCTTGTGCGTTCAGCCACTATCGCTTCAAACGCGGCTTCTGCGGCCATCATACCGGTCTTCATTGCGGTATGTGTGCCCTTGATCCGCGGAACATTCACGAAACCGGCAGAACAGCCGATCAGCGCGCCGCCGGGGAAGAACAGTTTCGGTACGGCCTGAAAACCGCCGTCATTGATCGCTCGCGCACCATAAGAAACGCGCTTGCCGCCTTCCAATATCTTGCGAATTTCGGGATGTTGTTTCCACCGCTGCATTTCTTCGAACGGCGAGAGATAGGGGTTTTCATAGTTCAGCCAGGTGACAAAACCGAGCGCAACCTGATTATCGGCCTGGTGATAAATGAAGCCACCGCCGTTGGCGCCCTCGCTGAGCGGCCAGCCTTGCGAGTGGATGACGCGGCCCGGCTTGTGCTTGGCAGGGTCAATGTCCCAAAGCTCCTTGATGCCGAGACCGTAGATTTGTGGCTGACTGTCTGCGGTCAGCGCAAACTGCCTTTTCAATATCTTGGTGAGATGGCCATGGGCGCCCTCGGCGAAGAACGTGTATTTCGCATGCAGTTCGAGACCCGGCTCGTAATCCGGCTTGTGGCTGCCATCACGGGCAACGCCCATATCGCCGGTGGCGACGCCCTTTACCGATCCGTCATCATTGTATAAAATTTCCGCAGCGGCAAAGCCGGGGAAAATCTCGATCCCCATATTCTCGGCCCGTTCGCCCAGCCAGCGACACAGATTGCCAAGCGAGCCGGTATAGGTTCCCTTGTTGTGCATGAACGAAGGCGTCACGAAATGTGGTATCGAGAATTTCTTGTTTTTCGTGAGAATCCAGTGATGATTTTCGGTCACCGGCGTTTTTGCCAGCGGACAGTCCTCATCCCGCCATGCCGGAAGCAATTCGTCCAGAGCCTTGGGATCGATGACCGCACCGGATAGAATATGCGCGCCGATTTCGGAGCCTTTTTCCAATATGCATACGGAGAGGTCCTTGCCTGCTTCGTCAGCCAGTTGCTTGAACCTTATCGCTGCGCTGAGACCGGCGGGACCACCCCCGACTATCACCAGATCATACGGCATTGACTCTCGTTCGCTCATCTCGTTTTTCCTACAATTCTTGCTTTTATTCTCTTGTACATTCGGTCTGTCGTAAACCGCAACCCGCTGGGCAGAAACCTGCTTTCCCGCCAATTGACCTATTCGTCAACTCATGACTCTATGCAGGAATGAATTTAATTTCCTCTCCGACGACAAAAGCATCCGCAGAGTCGATGATCCACAGCCTGCAAGACTGGTGGTCGCTGGCTGGTGTCGAACTGGATTATGCCGATCAACCCGCGGCGCTTTTGGCTATTGAAACTGTTGCTCCGGCGAAAGCAGCGTCGCCGACGGTAGTCGTTACGGAACGCGTGCTGGAGCAGGCCAAATTTCCGACACAGGATGAACCGCTACCTGCCGCTTATCCGGATTTTCTCGATTGGCTGGCAAAGGACAATGGTCTGATCGAAGCCAGCTGGTCGAAGCATAGAGTATCGCCACAGGGTGATCTGGAACCGGAGGTCATGGTTGTTTCCGCGCTCCCCGAAAAAAACCGGAATGGCGGTGTCCAGCTGTTCAATACGGACAATCAGAAGCTGCTGGAAAAGATGTTGGCCGCGATCGGATGTGATTCGCAGCAATCCTATCTGGCGAACATCACCGTATCGGTTCCCGTGGATGGCCGGATTGACGAGCAACATTGGCCGACGCTCAAAAAACGGCTTTTGCATCACATCGGGCTGGTTCGTCCGAAACGCGTAATCTGCTTCGGCGACATGGCTGCAAAAATCATATTTGGGCAGGATCTGCTTACAGCGCGCAAAAATAAGCAATTTATTAACGATAGTGCATCAAAAACAGAGGCGATCGTAACATTTCATCCGCGGATTCTGATCGAACGGCCGTTTTTCAAGGCCGAATCTTGGAAAGATCTGCAAATGCTGACAAGGATTTCTACCTAGTGAAACTGAAATTTGCACTCACCGCATCGCTTCTCGCTCTTGTTGCAACGCCGGCGCTCGCCGATGATGGGGCGGTTCTCTACAACAGCGCCTCGATCGCCCAATATGTGCCGTCACAGCTGAAGCAGCAGCAATCGGACCATTATCGCGCCCTGTTCTCGGCAATGAGCACCAATCATTGGGATGTTGCGAAAAACCTGATGGACACGGCACCGACCGGGCCGCTCAAATCGATCGCGCAGGCGGAATATTTTCTGGCGGCGAATAGCCCAAGGGCCGAACTCGGGCCATTGCTGACTTTGGTGAATGAGGCACCGCAAATACCGCAAGCCGCCCAATTGGGCCGATTGGCCCAGAAACGCGGCGCTCAGTTGCTGCCCAATCTGCCGCAACGACGCAACCTGTCCTGGGTGCCCGGCTCGCCGATTCGGTCAAAGCCAAAAGATGTGGATTCCGACAGCACGGCAAATGGCGTGCGCGGCCAGATTATTGAATTTATCAAGACGGACAATCCGCAAGGCGCAGAAGGATTGCTCAGCGCGAGCGTCATGGACATGACGTCTGAAGGACGTACGGAACTGGAGCAAAGGATTGCCTGGTCTTATTATATCGAGAATGACGACGCTTCCGCCTTGCGCCTGGCACGGCTAGCCCAAAAGGGTGCAGGCGAATGGGTTGGTCATGCCAATTGGGTCGCTGGACTGGCCGCATGGCGCCTGAACGATTGCCAGTCTGCCAGCACCGCTTTTGAGACAGTCGGCCGGTCGGCCGCCAATGTCGACCTGCAAGCCGCCGGTCTCTACTGGAGCGCGCGTTCTGATCTCAAATGTGGCCAGCCGGAAAAAGTACAAGGCAAATTACAGGCGGCCGCGCGTCTCAATGACAGCTTTTACGGCATGCTTGCCGCGCAAACGCTGGGCATGGAGCCGGACAAATCGGATACCGCCGAATCATTCGAAAAATCGGATTGGCACGCGCTCCAACGTCATGAAAATGTCCGCGCTGCCATCGCCCTGGTTGAAATTGGCGAAGAACAGCTGGCGGATGAAGTGCTTAGGCATCAGGCGACGATCGGAGAAAGCAGCGATCACCCTGCCCTGATCAAACTCGCCCGCGAACTGGATTTGCCGCGAACCCAGCTGTGGCTCGCCCATAATGCGCCGCGCGGCATGGCGCCGGATGTGCAAGCCCGTTTTCCTGCGCCAAAATGGAAGCCTGACGGCGGTTGGCGAGTCGATCCGGCGCTCATATATGCGCATACGTTGCAGGAATCCGCCTTTCGTAGCCAGGTCGTGAGCCCGGCCAACGCGATCGGATTGATGCAGGTGCGTCCGGGAACAGCCGGAGATATCGCCAGGGCCAATGGCGTGAATTTCACCGAAGCCGATCTGCTCCGGCCTTCGACCAATCTGGAATATGGTCAGTCCTATCTCGAATATCTCGACAAATCATCGATTACCGGCGGCAAGCTGCCAAAGATCGCAGCAGCCTATAATGCCGGACCGGGCGCCGTGCAGCGCTGGAACACGGAAATAAAGGACAATGACGATCCGCTATTGTTCATGGAAAGCATCCCCTATGTCGAGACCCGCGGATATGTCTCGATCATCCTGCGCAACTACTGGATGTATGAAAAACAGGCCGGTATCCAGTCGGTCAGCGCGCGCGCATTGTCGCAAAATCAATGGCCAAAATTTCCAGGGCATCCGGACAAAAGAAAAACGCAGTTCACGTCGCGCTGACGCTAGCCACCGCTGACGTGAAAAAGCCGGGCGGTGCTTTGTGCACCGCCCGGCTTTTTTATTCATAAATATTTATCAGCCTAGTAGCGATAATGGTCCGGTTTGAACGGGCCTTCAGTCGGCACGCCGATATAGTCAGCCTGTTCCTGGCTCAGCTTGTCCAGTTTTACGCCGAGCTTGGCCAGATGCAGTTCAGCGACTTTCTCGTCGAGATGCTTGGGCAGAACATAGACATCATTTTCATATTGCTCGGGACGCAACCACAATTCGATCTGCGCCAGCACCTGATTGGTGAAGCTTGCCGACATCACGAAGCTTGGGTGACCGGTTGCACAGCCCAGGTTCACCAGACGGCCCTGTGCCAGAATGATCAGCTTCTTGCCGTCCGGGAATTTCACTTCATCAACCTGCGGCTTGATCTCGGTCCATTGCATGTTCTTGAGGGCGCTGATCTGAATCTCGCTGTCAAAGTGACCGATGTTACAGACAATCGCCCGATCCTTCATGGCGCGCATGTGATCAACGGTGATCACATCCTTGTTGCCGGTGGTGGTGACGAAAATGTCGCCCCGTTTGGTGCCCTCGTCCATGGTCACGACTTCGAAGCCTTCCATGGCTGCCTGAAGCGCGCAAATCGGGTCGATTTCGGTTACCAGCACGCGGGCGCCGCCGTTGCGGAGCGACTGGGCCGAGCCCTTGCCGACATCGCCGAAGCCGGCGACAACCGCGACCTTGCCGGCCAGCATGACGTCGGTGGCGCGACGGATCGCGTCGACCAGTGACTCTTTACAACCGTAGAGATTGTCAAATTTGGACTTGGTCACACTGTCGTTGACGTTGATCGCCGGGAAAGGAAGCTTGCCGATTTTGGCCAGTTCGTAAAGACGGTGAACGCCAGTGGTGGTTTCTTCCGAAACGCCCTTGATGCTGGCAACAGTTTTGGTCAGGTAACCAGGCCGTTCTGCCAGAAAGCGGGTCAGGGTAGCGACGAAGACTTCTTCTTCTTCATTGTCTGGTGTGAACAATTCTTCACCGGCTTCAACCCGAGCACCCCAAAGTGCGAACATGGTGGCATCGCCGCCATCGTCCAGAATCAGGTTGCAGGTCTCATCGGTGCCCCAGTCAAAAATACGCTCAACATAAGACCAATATTCTTCAAGCGTTTCGCCCTTGATTGCGAAAACCGGGGTTCCGCCAGCTGCGATAGCCGCTGCGGCATGGTCCTGGGTCGAGAAAATATTGCAGGATGCCCAACGCACTTCCGCGCCAAGGTCGAGCAGGGTTTCAATCAACACAGCCGTTTGAATGGTCATGTGCAGCGAACCAGTGATCCGGGCACCTTTCAAAGGCTTGTCTGCGCCAAATTCTTCACGCAAAGCCATCAGGCCCGGCATTTCAGTTTCAGCTATTTCAATTTCTTTCCGACCGAAATCGGCGAGTGAAATGTCCTTGATAACATAATCCTGGGTTGCGGTATCCGCTGCGGTGGCCACTTCATGTCTCCTTGAAAAACGAAATGCCGCACGGGCGATCCGATGCGACAACATGACCTTATAATAGCGGCTTGTCGGCTTGGAAGCAAATATAAAGATGTCTTTATATTTGAAATTTTGTGAGTCTGGTGCGCCGCAGGTCGTAATAATCAGAAGGTCAGGCGCTGCCAAATCCGCTGGACAGCTTCTTCGGATCGATACCCAGAGCTTCCCAGGCCATCAGCCATTTGTCGCCAGAATCGGTTTCGTACAGCCAATCTGGAGACCCTTTGGCGATGGTCCAGCCATTCTGGGTCAATTCGCTTTCCAGCTGTCCGCCACCCCATCCGGAATAGCCGAGTGCAATGATCCATTTTTCCGGACCACGACCCTGGGCTATTGCGTTCAGCATATCGATCGAGCTGCTGAGCCCCCAGCAGTCGCCGACCTGCAGCGTATCCGACATGTTGATGTCGAGACTGTGGATGATGAAACCGCGCTGCGTTTCCATCGGGCCGCCCAGAAATACCTCGCAGTCGGGCGCGTCGGTCGTGTCGATGTCGAACTGTTTGAGAATATCGTGAAAACTGACTCCCTCGACCGTTTTACCGATGTTGATGCCCAAAGCCCCATTTTCGTCATGGGAACAGATTGCCACCACCGATCGCGCAAAACGGGAGTCCGCCATTCCTGGGGTGGCGAGGAGGAATTGTCCGGAGAAGAAAACGGGATCATGCATAGACGCCTGCATAGCGATGCAAATATCAACTGCCCATGGCAAATTTCACTAGTCTTGTGTCTGGCAGCTTTGCCAGCTTGCAATTTCATCTGCCCGTCACCACTATCAGCTACAGAGGCAGGCTTTCTCAGCCCAATCAAAACCAGGAGCAAGATATGATTAAAAAAGGCGACAAGATTCCCGAAGTGAAACTGGTCAAGGCGACCGCAGCAGGCCCAGAGCAAGTCAGCTCCAGCGAATATTTCGCCGGCAAGAAAGTGGCGCTCTTTTCCGTTCCCGGCGCTTTCACACCGACCTGCTCGGCGAAGCATCTTCCCGGCTATGTCGAAAAAGCCGCCGAACTCAAGGCCAAGGGCGTTGATGAAATTGCCTGCACCGCCGTGAATGACGCGTTCGTAATGGGTGCATGGAACGATGCATCCGGTTCGGAAGATGTCACCATGCTGGCTGACGGCAATGGCGAATTTGCCCAGGCAGTTGGCCTGACCATGGATGGTTCCGGCTTTGGCCTAGGAACACGTGGCCAGCGTTTCTCGATGATCGTCAATGACGGCGTTGTCGAAGAATTGAACGTCGAAGCACCGGGCGACTTCAAGGTCAGTGCTGCGGAATATATGCTCGACCAGCTTTAATCCAAATCCAAAGAATAAAGGCCGGCGGAAACCCAGTGTTCCGCCGGCTTTTTAGTGGCTACCATCCGCAGGACTTGCCCTTATTTTCTTCCTTCAGCCAGTCCATCAGTGGCGCAAAATAGCTGATCATGGCTGAGCCATCCATTTCGCGGGTTCCGGTAAAGGCTTCGAGCGCGTCGGGCCAGGGTTTGGAAGCGCCCATTTCCAGCATCGCGTTCAGCTTCGCGCCGACCTGCTTGTTGCCGTAGAAGGAACAGCGGTGCAGCGGTCCTTTCCAGCCGGCGGCATCGCAGGCGGCCTTGTAGAACTGGAATTGCAGTATCCGGGCGAGGAAATAGCGCGAATAAGGCGTGTTGCCCGGGATGTGATATTTTGCGCCGGGGTCAAAAGCATCGGCGGGCCGCTCAACCGGCGGCGTGATGCCCTGATATTGCAGCTTCAGGTCATGCCACGCGGTCGTATAGTCCGCCGGCTTGATATCGCCCTGGAACACACCCCAGCGCCATTTGTCGACCAGCAGGCTGAAGGGCAGGAACGCGACCTTGTCCATCGCCTGACGGAGTAACAGGCCGACATCCTTGTCCGCGCTCGGTACCTTGTCGGCGTCGAGCAAGCCGACCTGCACCAGATATTCCGGCGTGATCGACAAGGCGATGGCATCACCAATCGCTTCATGGAAACCGTCATTGGCGCCATCCAGATGCAGATAGCTCTGCTTGTTATAGGCGCGCTGATAATAATTGTGGCCTAGCTCGTGATGGATGGTGGTGAAATCGTCACCATTGACCTTGATGCACATCTTGATCCGGACATCATCCTTGTTGTCGATATCCCAGGCGCTGGCGTGGCAGACCACTTCGCGGTCGGCAGGCTTGGTGAACAGGGATCTTTGCCAGAAGGTTTCGGGAAGCGGGGCGAAGCCGAGCGAGGAGAAGAAGCCTTCGCCGGCCTTGACCATCTTCATCGCGTCATAATCTTTCGCCGTCAGCAGTTCGGTCGTATCGAAGCCGATGTCGCCGGCCCCTGCCGGTGCGACGATATCATAGATATTGCCCCATTCCTGCGCCCACATATTGCCGAGCAGGTCGGCGCGGATTGGTCCCGTCGCAGGCTGCACTTCGTCGCCATATTTTTCGTTGAGCTTTTCGCGGGTGTAACAATGGAGCTGGTCATAAAGCGGCTTGACCTGCGCCCATAATTTGTCGGTCAGTTTGGCGAAATCGTCGGCCGGCATATCATAGCCGGAGCGCCACATCGCGCCGACATCGGCAAAGCCGAGCTCCTTGGCGCCTTCATTGGCGATTTCGACCATGCGGGCATAATCGTCCTTCATCGGCGCGCCGACATTATCGTGCCAGCTTTCCCACATTTCGGACAGTTCGTCGGGATTGCGATTGGTGCCCATCGCCGCCTCAATGTCGGAGCCGTTTATTTCCTCGCCGTTCAGCGTGCCCTTGCCCTTGCCGTAAGCCGAGTTCAGCTTGGTCGCGATCTCGTTCAGTTCGGTCGAAGCACCCGCTGTGGTTGGTGCCGGGAGCACGATTCCGCCGCGCAATTTGTCCAGCTTGCGCCTGGTGACGGCATCGAGTCCGGCAACATCGTTGAACCGGGCCGCGTCAATAGCTGCCTGGACCGACATCGTTGTTCCCTCGGCGCCGACCTTGGCGGCCAAGGCATCGGTATCATCGGTGATGAAGTTGGAATTGATCCAGTAGATCCGTCCGGCGTCGATCGAGAAGTCGAACAGCTGCTGCTCGGTTTCATCGACAAATTGCTTTGCATCTGCCGCTGTCGGGGCAACGGTTGCTTCCATCGCATCATTTTCATGATGTTTGGCCGATGCCGGTGTTGTCAGAGCCATGGTGGCGATTGCGACGATCGAAGCGGCGGTTTTCATATGGTGATCCTCAACTGTTTTGACTTTGGTTGAAATTGAAACTTTATTGCCTGCCGGTCAAGCCCGCGTTTCGCTCCATCTCCAGACAAGCGCGGCGATCATGGCAACGGTACCGACGATCCAGCTGATGGTTTTGACCGGTTTCGCCAGTGCTGCTGTTGCCGCGAATATATCACTACCCTGTTCGCGGACGAGCTGGACCAGCTGGCAGAGGGTTTCGACATAATCGGACAAGCCAAAGAGGAAATATGACAGCACGCATAGCAGGCCGAGTTTCTTGAGCGCGGGCGATTTTCCTCGCTGCCAGATCAGCCGTCCGCCGATGATGCCGCCCGACATATAGAGGGTGATGAACACAAGGTCTGCGATCATGCCCCAACGGGCGATGTCCAGCACACCTGCAGCAGTCCAGCTTTGCTGAATGGCATTTACCCTTTCCGCCGTTGCAGCGCCCTGATGATCGAGTATGCCATTGGGAGCGACGATGGTCTCCAGCGCCCCGCCCGAAATGATCAGATAGACAAACAGCGCCATCCCGCCGCCCCAGAATATCCAGAAATTGCGCCAGCTATAGAGTTTCGGCATCGTTCCTCCTATCCGACCAGAAAGCGCAGCATTTCCTGACCCAGTTCCGCGTTGGTGACACTGCTCATATGGGTTCCCGGGATCGCGACATGCCGCCCTCCGGACAATAGTCCAGCCAGTTTCACCGGATCCCCGTTATCACGATCTTCCGATCCGCAGAGCACCAATGTCGGCGTGTCTATAACCGCCAATGCCTCCGGTTCCAAATCAGAGAATGTCCTGAGCAGACAGGATGCGGCAACCGGATCGACCTTCTGGCTCTTCATGAACTGGATCGCCAGCCAGTGCGGGTCGCCCCGCCTGGCGCTATCCTTGAGCCGGATCGCCTCCTGGAAAAATTCCTGCCGCCGTTGCCATCCGGCCAGGCCTTCCAGCCCCATGCCGGCGAGTATCGCCTTGCCCGGCTTGGCGCCGGTCACCAGCAGCCGCGCCGTCGTCCGGGCGCCGAGCGAGAAGCCGCCCAGATCATAGTCGGACAATTGCAGATGCGCGATCAGCGCCTCAATGTCCTTAACCAGCACATCATCGGGATAGGCGGCAGGATCATGTGGAGCCGCGCTGTCACCATGGGCGCGCAGGTCGGGCATGATCACCCAGAACCCTGCGTCGGCCAGCAGCTGGGCATGGCCGAATTTGATCCAGTTGGTGTGGGCATTGGAGAATAGACCGTGGAGCAGGATCACCGGATGTTGCCCGTCTTTGCCCTCACCCATTTCATGAATTTTGAGCTTCACCCCGTCAAAGGATGAAAAGTCCCAGTTTTTTAAAGTCATCAATCCGCTCTCATGATCCAAAGTTAGTCAAAGTCAGGGCCAAGGATGGCATTTCGGAGAAGACCATATCCATCCGTTTCTGGCGCTTCGAAAGGCTGGTTTCGATCAAGCAATAATGCGGACCATCAAGTCCAGCCTAACGTGTCTCGCTGGTGCAGGAAAGCCTCAAAAATCTAGCGCTCGACAAGACCCTTTTGCTGCATCCGCCAGACCGCCAGTTCGATCCGGTCCTGGCCGAAAAACGGTTCGCCTTCGAACACCAGAGTCGGCACGCCCCAGTGGCCAGCGGCTTCGAGAGCCTTCTGATTGTCGGCAATTTCCGCGTCCAGCTCTTCGGCTTGAGATTTGGCCTCGGCGCGCAACTCCTTCAGGTTCAATCCTGCCCGGACCGCGGCACTGGCAAGATGATCACCCTCATGCCAGCCTGCGGTGCCACCCCAGATCAGTTGCGACACTTCATTGGCAAATTCCAGCCCCTTGCCGCGGCGCGAAGCCGCCTGTCCCATCCGGGTCAGCTCAAAAATATAGGGCTGCTCATCGGCAATCTTGCGGGTCTTCATATCCTGCACGATCGGATCGGGATTGGGCGGTGCCATCGGGATGCCCATATGCTGCGCCACGCGAAACATGTCGCGGAACGTATAGCCGAGCCAATTGGGATGGTTTTTTTCGAAAAAGTCCGGTTCCCGGATCGCCAGCGGATAAACGAAGCGCTGATTGATCCGCAGATCATATTTCTGCGTCAGCGCGACATAGCGACGAGTCGCCAGATAGCTGTAGGGAGAACGGAAGGACCAATAGACGTCTGCTTGTAATGTCATTTCTATATCGTAACTCCGATTGCAATCTTCGCAAGCACATAGTGATTGTGATTAGTAAGCATTGCTATTATATATCCACTTATGAGCGAAGCTATCGGATTTCTGATTCACGACACCGCGCGGCTGTTCCGGCGAGAACTGAACGAGCGTATGCGGCACAGCGGCGTGACGGCGCTGCAATGGCGGCTGCTGGCCTATCTGGCCCGCAACGAGGGAACCAACCAGATCAAACTGGCGGAATTTCTCGAGGTCGAACCAATCACCCTCTCACGAATGATCGACCGGCTTGCCGATGCAGGAATGCTCAGTCGTCGCCGCGATCCGGACGACCGGCGGGCCTGGTGCCTCTATCTCGAAGCGAAATCATGGCCATTGATTGATGAAATGAGAGCCGCTTCGGCGCTACTCGCCGATTCTGCCCAGGAAGGCCTGAACGCCGATGAACGAGAGCAGCTAGCAAATCTCGTCGAACGCATGCGCCAGAATTTGTCGCGCAAGGCATCTGATGCAAAACAACCGGAACAGGCGGCCTGATGGACATGCTAAAATCCAAAGATATATCCGACCAATATGATTCGTCGGATAGCCTGGCCGAAGATGATCAGGATATAAAAAATGCCGACAACAGCGCATCCGCCAAGCCCAAGCGTCGCTGGGGTCGCTGGATCGTCATGGCGATTGTACCACTGGCCCTGATTGCGGTCGGGGGATATCTCTGGCTGACCAGCGGGCAAAGCGTGTCGACCGACAATGCCTATGTCCAGCAGGACCGGGTTTCGGTTGCCGCCGAAGTCGGTGGCCGGATCATTGAGGTCAATGTCGGCGCAAATGACCTGGTAAAGGAAGGCGACATCCTGTTCAGGATAGATCCCGCCCCGTTTGAAATCGCGCTGGCACAGGCCAATGCCGCGATTGCGGGCGCGGAAGTGCAGGTCCAGGCCTTGCGCACCACCGCTGCGGGGACCAGCGTGGATATATCTGCCGCCCGCGAAGATATCGCCTTTGCCCAGGCCACGTTCGAGCGGCAACAGGCACTGATGCAACGCGGTTTCACCACCAAGGCCGACTTTGACGCCGCCCAGCATGCGGTCGAACAGGCGCGCGAGAAGCTGCGCCAGGCGCAGGCTGACGCTGCCGAAGCGCACAGTTTCGCCGCCAATGCCCGTTCAATGCCGGGCGAAAATCCGGCGATCGCCGCAGCGAAAGTACAGCGGGAGCAGGCGCAGCTGAACCTGTCCCGCACGATCGTGCGGGCGCCATCCTCCGGACGGGTTGCCCAGGCAGACCGTTTGCAGATCGGGCAGATGATGGTCAGCGGCCTCCCTGCCCTGACCATTGTTTCGGACAAGAAAACCTGGGTGGAAGCCAATTTCAAGGAAACCGCTCTGGCAAAAATGCAAGTCGGTCAGCGCGCCAAGATCACCTTTGACGCCTATCCAGACATAAAGCTGAAGGGCCATGTCGAGAGCATCGGTGCCGGTACCGGCAGCGAATTTTCGGTATTGCCGGCGCAAAATGCAACCGGCAACTGGGTCAAAGTCACGCAGCGCGTGCCGGTAAGAATTGCCATTGACGACGCATCGCCGCGCCCGTTGATCGCCGGCCTGTCATCCGAAGTGACCGTCGACATCCGCACCAAGGGCAAATAATGGCGACCGCCGCAGCTGTCGCGGGTTCCACGCCAGAAATCGACATTACCCCATTAAAACGCGCGCTTTTGACTGTGGCGGTCATGGGCGCCTCGATCATCCAGATACTCGACTCTACCATTGCCAATGTGGCGCTGCCGCACATGCAGACCAGTCTTGGCGCATCGCTGGACACAGTGACCTGGGTGCTGACCAGCTATATCATCGCCTCTGCAATCGCGATGCCGATCACCGGCTGGCTGGCCGACCGGATCGGCGCGCGCCAATTATTCCTGATTTCGGTTACCGGATTTGTGCTGGCTTCCATGCTCTGCGGGCTGGCCACAAGCCTTGAGGAAATGGTTGCCTTTCGAGTGTTGCAAGGGATCAGCGGCGCCTTTATTGCGCCACTGGCCCAGACAGTGATGCTGGATATCAACCCGCCCGAGCGCCACGCCCGTGCCATGGCGATATGGGGTATGGGGATCATGATCGGACCGATCATGGGGCCTATCATTGGCGGCTGGCTAACGGAAAATTATAGCTGGCGCTGGTGCTTTTACGTCAATGTCCCGATCGGCATAGCAACCATTGCCGCGCTGTGGGTGCTGCTGCCGGGGAAACCGGTGTTCCGACGAAAATTCGATCATCTCGGCTTCTGGGCGTTGGCCGTCGGACTGGGAAGTTTGCAGCTGCTGCTCGATCGCGGCACCCAGCTGGACTGGTTTGACAGCTGGGAAATCCGCATTGAAGCGGCGATCGCTATCGCTGCATTCTGGATTTTCGTGGTGCAAATGGCGACCGCTAAAAATGCATTATTCGCAAGAGAAATGCTGGCCAACCGGAGTTTTGCCACGAGCTTGTTCTTCATGATCGTCATCGGCATCGTGATGTTCGCCAACATGGCATTGCTGCCGCCAATGATGCAGAATCTGTACGGCTATCCGGTGATCGATACCGGCCTGCTGCTGGCGCCGCGCGGCGTCGGCATTTTGCTCAGCATGGCTGTGGCAGGCCGGCTGGTGGGGAAAGTCGATGCCCGGCTGCTGGTCGGCACCGGATTTTCGATTGCCGCCTTTTCCATGTGGCAAATGACCCAATGGTCGATGGAGATGGACTGGCGGCCCTTTGTGGTCAGCGGCCTGGTTCAGGGGATAGGCATGGGACTGGTGTTCATTCCGCTCAACACGCTGGCATTCGCTTCCCTGTCGCCACAATTGCGCACCGATGGCTCGAGCCTGCTCAACCTGTTCCGCAGTATCGGCGCGTCTGTCGGTATCTCGATTGCATCCTCGCTGCTAGGCAAGAATATCCAGACCAGTCACAATGACCTGGCGTCCCACGTCACCGGCTCGACGTTCAACAATATCGATGCCAGCACCGCAGACCGGTTTCAGGGCCTTGGCGATCAGGCGATGGTGATGGCCAACGCGCTGATCAACAAACAGGCCGCGATGATCGCCTATCTCGATGATTTCTGGGCGATGATGTGGGTCACGCTGGCCGTCATCCCGCTGGTATTGCTGTTGCAGAAACCCAAGCCGGGAGCAAAAGCCGGACCATTGATGGAGTGACTAGCCTTTTTTCAAATGCTTCCGACCCAGCAATTCGGCGATCTGCACGGCATTGAGCGCTGCGCCCTTGCGGAGATTGTCGCTGACGCACCAGATATTCAGGCCATTTTCGACCGTAGGGTCTTCGCGCACGCGGCTGATGAAGGTGGCGCCATCGCCGACGCATTCGACCGGGGTGACATAGCCTTCGTCTTCGCGCTTATCGATCAGCATGATGCCGGGCGCATCGCGCAGGATTTTCTGGGCATCCGATGCGGACAGCTCATTTTCGAATTCGATATTGATCGACTCGCTGTGACCGACAAAGACCGGCACGCGGACGCAGGTTGCGGTGACCTTGATCTTGGGATCGAGAATCTTCTTGGTCTCGACGACCATTTTCCATTCTTCCTTGGTCGAACCATCGTCGAGAAACACGTCGATATGCGGAATCACGTTGAACGCGATCTGCTTGGTGAAGACGTGGTTTTCCTTGGGGTCGCCGACGAAAATCGCACGGGATTGCTCGAACAGTTCGTCCATGCCGCCCTTGCCAGCGCCGGAGACCGACTGGTAGGTGGACACAACCACGCGCTTGATCTTCGCCGCATCGTGCAGCGGTTTCAGCGCCACGACCATCTGCGCGGTCGAGCAATTGGGGTTGGCGATGATATTGCGTTTGGTATAGCCGCTGATCGCCTCGGGGTTCACTTCGGGCACGATCAACGGCACGTCCGGATCCATCCGGTAGAGCGAGCTGTTGTCGATCACCACACAGCCAGCGGCTGCGGCCTTGGGTGCATATATCTTGGTCGCGGCGGAACCGGCAGCAAATAAAGCCATGTCCCAGCCAGCAAAATCGAAATGCTCGATATTCTGCACCTTGAGCATCTTGCCGGTGTCGCCAATCTCGATCTCGCTGCCGTGCGAACGCGAAGACGCGACCGCTGCGATCTCGTCATAAGGAAATTCGCGTTCGGCCAGAACGTTGAGCATTTCGCGCCCGACATTGCCCGTGGCACCGACAACTACAATTTTGTAACCCATGAAACTTTTCCTGTGGCTGATAGTAAAACAGCCGGTTTTCCTGATTTGGAGAACCGGCTGTTTGAAACTTTTATGAAGCGATGATTATTTTGCTTCTGTGCCTTTCGTAGGCTGGTTCAAACGGCGTTCCGCAATACGGGCCCGCTTACCAGTACGGCCGCGCAGATAGTAAAGTTTCGCACGACGCACGATACCGCGGCGAACCACGGTGATGCTGTCAATATTCGGGGAGTAGAGCGGGAACACGCGCTCAACGCCTTCGCCGAACGACATTTTGCGTACGGTGAAGTTGGAGCCCATGCCGCGATTGGTCCGTGCGATGCACACACCTTCGAAATTCTGGGTACGGACGCGTTCGCCTTCGACGACGCGAACACCGACGCGCAGTGTATCACCAGCGCGAAATTCGGGGATTTCCTTGGACGCGATAAATGCGTCTACGGCTTCTTTTTCCAATGTTTGAATCAGGTTCATGACCTATTCCTTATCTTTATCTTTTTCTTGCGCACCAGAGGGCGACTGATCCGGAGCATCCCTGTGACGCTCCCATAAATCCGGCCGCCTTAGCCGTGTATCTTCCTCTGCCCTTTGTTTCCGCCAAGCAGCTATTTTCGCATGATCCCCCGATCGCAAGACTTCAGGGATTATGCGCCCTTCCCATATTTGAGGTCGGGTATATTGCGGATATTCCAGAATAACGTTCTCGAAACTCTCGTCATCTCCGCTAGAAGTCGCGCCCATTACCCCGGGAAGCAGCCGAATGCAAGCGTCTAAAAGCACCAGAGCGCCCATTTCTCCGCCGGACAGGATATAGTCGCCGATCGAGACTTGTTCAATATCGCGGGCATCGAACAGGCGTTCGTCGAACCCCTCGAAACGGCCGCAGATTATGGTGACGCCGGGACCGGACGCGATTTCGCGGACCCGCGCCTGGGTCAGCGGTTTGCCGCGCGGGGTCATGGCCAGGATGGGGGCGGTTGGCGGGGTATCCGTTTGTGGTGAGCCTGTCGAAGGGCGCTTCTCTGACGAGAGGCGCCGTTCACCTGCGGTGGCCTTCGGCTCGACAAGCTCAGGGCTAACGGAATTAGGCTCACCACTAACGGTTGCCAACGGCCCCTCCCCGTTCGTGTCGAGCGAAGTCGAGACATCGTCGCCCGCCAACCCGTCTCTCGACTGCGCTCGAGACGAACGGATTTGCTCGGCCATCCGCTCCACCGCATGGTCGACCGCTGCTGCCATGATATCCGCCCGCAGCACCATGCCGGCACCACCGCCCGCCGGCGTATCATCAACGCTGCGATGCTTGTCGGTGGTGAAATCACGCGGGTTGATGGTGTCGCAAGCCCACTTCCCCTCGGCCAGCGCCCTGCCCGCCAGCGATGTGCCGAGTGGACCGGGAAACATGTCCGGGTAGAGCGTGAGGATTTGGGCGGTGAAGGTCATTTGTCTTTGCGCCAATTTATCCAGAGAATGGCGGTGGTCATGCCGACAAAGAAACTGCCGAACAAGCCGACAGCGGCGCCGATCGACATCGCTACTATCCCGCCATCGCCACAAGTCTGAACAGCCATGCAATGGTCAGATTGCATCCACCAGAGACTGAACAGCCAGTAGATTACAAATAATCCGGGTGTCGGAAGGCTGGCCAGAAACGGCAGCCAAGCGAGACTGATATTAGGCTTGACCCGTTTCGCAATCTCGATGAACGCTATGGTCAGGCCCGCGATGATAATGATAGTGATGATGAGCATCATGGCGCGAGATTGGTCATGCAGCAACCGTCCAATTTTCGATTTTCAGTCCCGGCATATCGGCGAAATGCTTTTCATTATGGGTAACCATGATCAAATCATGCGATAAGGCATGCGCCGCAATCAAGCGGTCGAAACTTCCGCGTTTGAAGGGCAGAGAGGCATAAGCCAGAGCAGCCTTGTAATCGAAATTCAGCACTGGCACTTCTTCAACAAACGCTCTCAACTGTTCGATGACGGGCGGCTGTTCGTTCAATGATCCGAACGCAACCTCGGCATAGGCTATTGCAGATGTCACGAGATCTCCCTCGTCGCACTCGGCGGCTCGCCGCACCACGTATTCGTTCGCATTCATGGTCAAACAGACGATGATGTTGCTATCGAGCATATATTTCATGCCGGGCGATCCGGCCAGTCGAGCGAACGCTCCTCGAACTGTCGGGCGTCATCGCCAATCAGCTTCAAACTCGATGCCGATCCGGCGACCTTGGCAATGTTGAACTTGCGCTTTGGCCTGTCGACTGGCTCCAGTGACAGGAATTCACCATCTTCCACGGTCAAGTCCATCTCCATACCCGCTTCCAACTTGGTACCCGCCGGGATGCGCACGGCGATCGAATTGCCTGATTGAAAGACCTTGGTGCGAAAATGCTCCTTTTTGCGCACCTCCATCCAGGGGACGGAACCTAAGATACGCTTGAACCGGGGATTGTCACCCAATTTGGGTTTACCTATCTCACTGGCCATGTGATCCTCCGTATATACATGATGTATATACGCCAAAGCGAATGTGCGGTCAATCAGACCGGCTCGACAAAATCGGCCTGTACGATTGCCGGATCATTCCGCATATCGATCGCGATTACTGGCACCATGAATTTCTTGCCGCTGGCGCGTTCGATCTCGATCACGTCGCCGGCACCAAATTCGTAGATGGCGAAGATCTTGCCCAGTTCCTCGCCCGCATCGGAGACGCAGCGCAGGCCGATGATGTCGATATGATAAAATTCATCCTCGTCGAGCTCCGGCAAGGCGGAGCGCGGGACGGTGAGTTCGGTGCCGCGCGCGGCTTCGGCGCCGTTGCGATCGGTGATTTCCGCGATACGGGCAATCGCGCCCATTTTATGGGGCTTGACCGATTTCAGGGTCAATTTGCCGTCGTTGAAATTTTTATGGACGGTCAGGCTGTCGAGACTGTCGCAGAACAGCTTGAGCCGGACTTCGCCGGTGATCCCGTGCGCGCCGATGATCACGGCGAGCGGGACGGGTTTGTCGGGGGCGGGAGTCATAAGCCCCTCGCTTTCAAGAGAGAGATTGAGGTGGCATGCGGCGAAACCAATATTTCGCTACGCGAGCGATGCTGACGCATCGCCACCACCCCAACCCCTCCTCTGAAGAGGAGGGGCTTAGACATTAGCCTTCGGCCTTTTCGGCGTCAGCAGCAGGCGCTTCTTCGGCTGGAGCCGCTTCGGCAGCAGGTGTTTCTTCCGCTGGTGTTTCGGCAGCAGCTTCTTCAGCCGGTGCTTCTTCTACCGGCGCAGGAGCCGCAGCGGCTTCCTTGGCGGCTTCTTCAGCAGCAGCAGCTTTTTCAGCTTTCTCTTCCACGCGCTCGGTAGCCTTTTCACCGGGCTTGCCCTTGTTCGGGTTGTTGCGCGCTTCGCGTTTCAGCAAACCGGCAGCATCAAGGAAGCGGGCGACACGATCCGAAGGCTTGGCGCCCTGGTCGAGCCAATGTTTCGCACGCTCGGCGTCGAGAACTACGCGCTTTTCGTCATCCTTTGCGAGCAGCGGGTTGTAGCTGCCGACGCGTTCGATGAATTTGCCGTCGCGTGGTGCACGGACGTCAGCGACGACGATTTTATAATAAGGGCGTTTCTTGGAACCGCCGCGGGACATTCTGATTGCTACTGCCATAATAATAAACCTTTCTAAAAATACGAAAATTCAAATTGTTGCTTCATTTCTTCTTGTTCAATAAATTTGCCAGATCCGGTGGAAGGCCGCCGGGAGACATGTCGGGAAGCCCGGGCATGCCGGACATGCCGCCGCCCTGACCGCCCATTCCGGCGCCAGCGGCTCCGCCACCACCGCCAAACATCGACATCAGCCCCTTGATTCCACCCATCTTCTTGATGCGCTTCATCGCCTTGGCCATTTCCTGGTGCATTTTGAGCAGCTTGTTGACGTCCTGCACGGTTGTGCCGGAACCGATCGCAACCCGCCGCTTGCGCTTGGCGTTCAAAAGACCGGGCCGTACCCGTTCTTCCCTGGTCATCGAGCCAATGATGGCATCCATGCGGACCAGAACCTTGTCATCCATCGCGCCGCCGGCCATCGCCGCCTTGGCTTTCTTCATCCCCGGCATCATCGAAGCGAGCGCACCGAGGCCGCCCATTTGGGTCATTTGCCGCAATTGAGACCGCAGATCGTTGAGATCGAACTGCCCCTTGAGCATTTTCTCGGCCAGCGCTTCGGATTCTTCCTTGTCGACGACCTGAGCGGCTTTTTCGACCAGGCTGACGACATCGCCCATGCCCAATATCCGGCCCGCAACGCGTTCCGGGTGGAATTCTTCCAGGGCATCGATTTTTTCGCCGACGCCGACAAATTTGATCGGCTTGCCGGTCACCGCGCGCATCGAAAGCGCTGCGCCACCGCGTGCATCACCATCCATCCGGGTGAGGACGATACCGGTCAGATCGACCTGATCGGAGAAGTTCTGCGCGACATTGACGGCGTCCTGACCGGTCAGCGCATCGGCAACCAGCAGGATTTCCTGTGGTTTGGAGATATCGGCAACCGCCTTCATCTCGTCCATCAACTGCTGATCGACATGCAGCCGACCGGCGGTATCCAGCATCAGGACATCGAAGCCCTGCAATTTTGCCGCCTGTAGCGCGCGCCTGGCGATCTCGACCGGCTGCTGTCCTGCGACGATCGGCAAGGTGGCGGCACCGATCTGCTCGCCCAATACCGCCAATTGTTCCTGTGCTGCCGGACGATTGACGTCAAGCGATGCCATCATGACCTTTTTATTGTCTCTGTCTTTCAGCCGCTTGGCTATTTTCGCCGTCGTGGTCGTTTTACCCGACCCCTGCAGGCCGACCATCATGATGATGGCGGGCGGCGTGACCGACAGTTCAAGCGCGCTGACCTCGGAACCGAGCATTTCGGTGAGGCCGTCATTGACGATCTTGACCACTTGCTGGCCCGGAGTCACCGATTTGAGGACTGACTGACCGACAGCCTTTTCGGTGACTTTCTCGACGAAATCCTTGACGACCGGAAGTGCGACATCGGCTTCGAGCAGGGCAATCCGCACTTCGCGCATCGCGCCGCGAACATCTTCTTCCCTGAGCGCACCGCGCCCGCGCAGCTTGTCGAATACTCCGCCAAGGCGGTCGCTTAACTTATCAAACATGTTTCCGCCTTTCCTTCCAAACAGCCCATTTTCCGGCCAACGCAAAAAGCGCCGGTGGGCGAAACCTCGCTGACCGACGTGTGAGTTTTTCGAACTCTAAACTGAAGTGGCAATGAAATTATCGCCTCTGATGGCGTTCTATTAGGTGAGTTCGTTGGATATCGCAAGTCGAGATTTTCACGAATGTGAACGGGTGTTAACGAGAAATTGAGAACTAAGAGTGCAAAGGACTTTTTGAAAAAGTGGGAAAACAGCTATGGCTCGACCAGCAGCCGACCAACATCTCAAGTCGATGAAGCACGGATACAATTTATCCGTCGGCCGCGATGTGGTAACCGGCGTCATTGTCATTTTGGCGATACTCTTGTTTGCCGGCACCGGCGGCACTGTGCTGAGCGATGCCATCAACGCCC
Organism: Parasphingorhabdus sp.; assembly: GCF_036964675.1. Taxonomy (GTDB): domain Bacteria; phylum Pseudomonadota; class Alphaproteobacteria; order Sphingomonadales; family Sphingomonadaceae; genus Parasphingorhabdus. Next base: position 52,713 of record NZ_JBALTF010000001.1, read on the forward strand.
TCTCCGGTAATGCCAAAGCCGGCGACAATCTGCTGGTATCTGCATTCTTGCTCAATATTGCCCTGATTCTCTTTGGTTGGCGCCGCTACAAGGATCTAGCCAAGGAAGTCGAAGAACGAGCCGCTGCTGAACAGCGGGCCCGTTCCCTTGCCGTTACCGATCCGCTCACCGGTTTGCTCAATCGTCGCACAATTGGCGAAAGAACAGCAGAGATGATCAGCATCGCACAGCGGAAACACAAGAGCATCACATTCATGATGCTCGATCTCGACAATTTCAAAAATATCAACGATATGCACGGTCACAGCGCTGGCGACGCCGTGCTAAAACAAGTGGCAGCCCGCATCTCAAAAATCGTGCCGCCCCATAATCTATTGGCACGTCTGGGTGGCGACGAATTTGCCTGCGCCTTTATTTTTGATCCCGAACAGCCGAAAATGGTCGAACGGATTGCGGACGACCTGATAGACGCTATCTCGGCGCCGATCGTCGAAAATGGCACTCAGCTTGTTGTGACCACTTCCATCGGCATGTCACGCTATGATTCAGAATCGGAAGGCGTCGATCTGCTCATGCGCCGCGCCGACATTGCCATGTACTGCTCTAAAAAGCAGGGACGAAACCGCCATTGCTGGTTTGATGCGAACATGGAACAGGAACTGCAAACGCGCAGTTTGCTGGAAACGGGCATGCGCATGGGTATCCCCAATGGCGAATTTGTGCCCTATTTTGAACAACAGATAGATCTCATGACCGGTAAATTGACCGGCTTTGAGGTGCTTGCTCGCTGGGAATCCCCCACCCAGGGGCTAATCTCTCCAGAAATCTTCATCCCGATCGCCGAAGAAACCGGCATGATCGGCGAACTCTCGCTCAGCATTATGCGACAGGCGTTTAACAATGCCAAAGACTGGGATGCCGGTCTGGTGATTTCGGTCAATATTTCACCGATCCAGCTGCTTGATCCATGGCTGGCCCAGAAAATTGTCAAATTGCTTGTCGAAAGCGGGTTTCCGCCAAACCGCCTGGAAATCGAAATTACCGAAAGCGCGCTGTTTGAAAATCTGAGCCTGGCGCAATCGATCGTCGGCAGTTTGAAAAATCAGGGCATCAAAATCGCGCTGGACGATTTTGGTACCGGCTATAGTTCGCTCGCTCATCTGCGCGCACTGCCTTTTGACCGGATAAAGATCGACCGCAGCTTTGTATCCTCGATTCTGTGGAATCCGGAAAGCAAGGCCATAGTGAAGGCTATCAATGGTCTGGGCGAGAGCCTCGGCATGCCGATTACGGCAGAAGGCATCGAGGACAAGGAAACCGAAAACGAGCTGCGCCAAATCGGCTGTGCCCAAGGTCAAGGCTGGCATTACGGGCGCCCTCTGACAGCGGCGGAGACCCGGAAGATTTTGGCCGAACGCAATTTGGTAACCGTCGAGGAGCTGGCCGACGTCCCGGCTCTGCAAGCGGACAGGGGCCATTCCACGATCGAAAAAAATGATCTGCTAAAAGCAGGCTAGGCCAGCTTGCCAACAGGGACCGCTAGCCGAATTGCTGGACTCCCGGGAACGGCATCCCTAAATCGCCAGTCATGACGACAGGACATTTTCACAAAATGCATGGATTGGGCAATGATTTTGTCATTATCGATGCGCGCGAGCAAGAAACAGCACTGTCTGGCGCGCAGGCTGCAGCCATTGCAGACCGGCACAGCGGGATTGGTTGCGATCAGCTGATCATCTTGCGCCCGTCCAGCAAAGCCGATGTCAGAATGCAGATTTTCAACGCCGACGGCAGCGAGGTCGAATCCTGCGGCAATGCCAGCAGATGCGTGGCCAAACTGATCGGGGATGAAACCCGGATTGAAACCGATGGTGGCATCATCATTGGCAATGCCACCGCCGATGGCGCGATTGTCGACATGGGCAAGCCCCGCTTCGAGTGGCAGTCCATCCCCCTCGCCTATGCCATGGATACGCTCAACATGCCGGTTGGCTGGGAGAATTTGCAAAATCCGGTCGCCGTCAATGTCGGCAATCCGCATGTAATTTTTTTCGTTGACGATAGTGCTGTCGTCGAGCTGGATCGGCTGGGTCCAATGATTGAGGTTGATCCGCTTTTTCCGGAAAAAGTGAACGTCAATATAGCGCATATCAAGGACGGCATCGTCCATTTGCGGGTCTGGGAGCGCGGTGTCGGCTTGACCCGGGCCTGCGGAACCGGAGCCTGCGCCACCGCCGTCGCCGCGATCAAGCGCGGCCTGGCGAGTAGTCCCGTGCAAGTGGATTTGCCCGGAGGGTCGCTGGTGATCAGCTGGCAACAGGGCGAAAATATCCAGATGCAGGGTCCGACAACCTATGTCTTTGCCGGCGAAGCAGACTGGGCCCAGTTCGGATGAGCGCGCCGGAAATGATCAGCATGGGCTGTCGGCTCAATATCGCCGAAAGCGAGACATTGCGGCAGAATCTGGTCGCCAATAATATAGATGGCGACAATCTGATCATCGTCAACAGCTGTGCCGTGACCAATGAAGCGGTTCGGCAGACCCGGCAGGCGATCCGCCGGGCCAAGAAAGCCAATCCGGACAAGAATATCATTGTCACGGGCTGTGCAGCGCAAGTCGATCCGGCGATGTTTGCGGATATGCCGGAAACCAGCGCGGTGGTCGGCAATTTCGACAAATATGACGCCGCCAATTTCAAGCTCGGCCTGCACAGCAATCGACCGGATATCCGGGTTTCCGATATCATGCGAGTCACCGAGACCGCTCCGCATATGGTCAGCGCCTTTGCCGACCGGTCACGCGCCTTTGTCGAGATCCAGAATGGCTGCGACCATCGCTGCACTTTCTGTATCATTCCTTTCGGCCGGGGCAATAGCCGGTCGGTGCCTGCCGGGCTGGTTGTTGAACAGGTGCAGGCTCTGGTCGACAAGGGCTTCCAGGAAGTCGTGCTGACCGGCGTGGATGTTACCAGCTATGGACCGGACCTGCCGGGAGAGCCGACATTGGGCATGCTGGTCGAACGCATAGTCAATCATGTCCCCGATTTGCCGCGACTGAGGCTTTCCTCGCTCGATGGCGTTGAGATTGACGACCGGCTGTTTGACCTGCTGACGGGAGAGGCGCGGCTCATGCCGCATGTCCATTTGTCGCTCCAGTCGGGCGACAATATGATCCTGAAACGGATGAAGCGGCGGCACAGCCGCGAGCAGGCAATTGATCTGGTCGAGCGGCTGAAGGCAAAGCGTCCGGAAATCGCGGTCGGAGCTGACATCATCGCCGGCTTTCCAACCGAAGACGATGCCATGTTTGCCAACAGCCTGACCATCATCGAGCAATGTGATGTTGTTCATGGTCATATTTTTCCCTATTCGCCGAAACAGGGCACGCCGGCGGCGAAAATGCCGCAGGTTGACGGGCATGTGATCAAGGAAAGAGCAAAAATATTGCGAGAGGCAGTCACGCGACGCA
>NZ_JBALTF010000001.1:56280-57585 GCF_036964675.1 Parasphingorhabdus sp.
CGACCATTCGAGAAAAATTAGCGGTCGAGCGGTTCGAAAAAGGCCTGACCGAACATGCGGTTAAAGAGATTATCAAACGCGAGATCACAGCGATTTTGGAACCGGTAGCCATTCCGCTGGAAATAGATGCCTTTCCCCGCCCGCAGGTCATTTTGGTGATCGGCGTCAATGGCTCGGGCAAAACCACCACCATTGCCAAGCTGGCCCATCTGTTTCTCGAACAGGATTATGGCGTGATGCTGGCTGCCGGCGATACGTTCCGGGCGGCAGCCATCCAGCAGCTCAAGATCTGGGCAGAACGACTGGGCGTCCCCATCATCAGCGGGCCGCAGGGCGGCGACAGCGCCAGCATTGTCTATGAAGGCGTCAAGCAGGCCACGGCGACCGGGATTGACGTGTTAATCGTCGATACAGCCGGACGGCTGCAGAACCGCAGCGAGTTGATGGATGAACTGGACAAGATCCGGCGGGTGCTCGGTCGCCTCAATCCGGCAGCACCGCATAATGTTGTGCTGGTGCTGGATGCGACGACCGGACAGAATGCCTTGTCCCAGATAGAAGTGTTCCGGGACGTGGCCAAGGTCACTGGCCTGATCATGACAAAATTGGATGGTACCGCGCGCGGCGGGGTGCTGGTGGCGGCAGCGAAGCAATTTGGCTTGCCGATCCACGCCATCGGAATCGGCGAAACCGTCGAAGACTTGAGGCCGTTCAAGGCCGAAGATTTGGCCGCAGCCATAGCCGGGATAGAAAAATGACCGAAGCAACAGCAATTGAAGAAATACCAAAAGAACATAGAGGGCTGAGCTTCGCGCTCGATTTCGGACCGCTGCTGATCTTTTTCCTGGTGTACAAATTCGGCGCGCCGGAAGGCAATCCGATCACTTCGGCCATCTATGGCACCATTGCCTTCATGGTGGCGATTGTCGTCGCGATGATCATTTCCAAGTGGAAGCTGGGCAAGGTTTCTCCGATGATGTGGATGTCGGCGATCCTGATTCTGGGATTTGGTGCCCTCACCATCTATTTCGCCGATCCACGCTTCATCCAGCACAAGCCGACCATCATCTATGCCGGATTTGCTGTCATATTATTTGGCGGATTGTTGCGCGGCAAAGCGATGCTGAAAAGCCTGCTGCAGGCGGCTTTCGAAGGGTTGAACGACGACGGCTGGTTGAAATTGTCCCGCAACTGGGCGCTGTTTTTCGCAGCAATGGCGGTTATCAACGAGCTGATGGTAGCGACCATGAGTTTTGACTGGTGGCTGACCATAAAGGTCTGGGGCGTGCCCGCCGTTTCTTTCCT
>NZ_JBALTF010000001.1:57685-72588 GCF_036964675.1 Parasphingorhabdus sp.
GAGCTGATGGTAGCGACCATGAGTTTTGACTGGTGGCTGACCATAAAGGTCTGGGGCGTGCCCGCCGTTTCTTTCCTGTTTGCTATGGCCAATATTCCGATGCTGATGAAGCATGGCTTTTCGGTCGAAGAAAAGCCGCGCCCTGAAGGTCAGGACGCGGCTTAAACGCTTTTCTTTTTCGTCGTTTAGCCCTGGTCGGCGCGGCTGACGCCGTCTCCATCCAGGTTCAGCGCAACGAAATCCCAATCGATGGCATTGTCGAGTAGCGCGGAAACATAGTCGGGACGGGCATTCTGGTAATCCAGATAATAAGCATGTTCCCAGACATCGAGTGTGAATAGCGGTTTGACACCATGAGCGACCGGTGTGTCGGCATCATGATAGGACGTGATCTTCAGCTCGTCTCCATCAAGAACCAGCCAGGCCCAGCCACTGGCGAAATGGCCGACCGCTTCGTCCTTGAATTTGGATTTGAAATCTTCGATCGAGCCGAAGGTCTTTTCCAGACGGTCTTTCAATTCACCGGAAATTTCCTTTTTCTCGGGCGAGAGACACAGCCAGTAAAAGCTGTGATTCCAGACCTGAGCCGCATTGTTGAACAAGCCACCGTTGGCCGCCGCAATGATCTGCGAAAGCTTTTTGCCTTCATGATCCGTGCCTTTGATCGCGTCATTGGTCTTGCCGACATAGGCATTATGATGCTTGCCATGATGATAGTTGAACGTTTCCTCGGAGATCAAATCTCCAAATGCGGTTTTTGCGTAGGGGAGTGGGGGAAGTTCGAAGGCCATATTGTTTTTTCTCCATTTTTTGAGAGTTTTTGCGTCAGCGCACCATAGCGGAATTGGCTGCAAGGGCAATTGTCACTTCGGCCATGTTGATCGGCCAATATCCATTTTTTCGTGACATAGTGAAGATGCGGGCATAACGTTACGGCCTATTTGCGACATATATCCTGGGGGGATGAATAATGGCGAAATTTTTTGGAAATCTAAATGCAGTGATGATTGTCAGCCTGTTGCTGACGATCGCGGTAATGCTGGGTCTGCACCCCGGCGAAGTGACCGCCAATTCGGTAATGCGCTGGGCGCATCTGTTCTTTGGCGTCCTGTGGATCGGCCTGCTTTACTATCTTAACTTTGTTCAGGTGCCGCTGATGCCAGCCATTCCGGACGATTTGAAACCAGCTGTCGGCAAGCATATCGCACCGAAAGTGTTGTTCTATTTCCGCTGGGCCGCCCTGTTCACGGTGATCACCGGACTGCTGGTCGCCTATCTGTCCGGCTATGTCCATCAGGCCATGGTCCTGCAAGGCCCCTACCGGCTGATCGGCGTCGGCATGTGGATCGCCATCATCATGGCCGCCAATGTCTGGTTCATCATCTGGCCCAAACAGAAAAGAGTGCTGGGCATTGTTGAAGCCTCAGCCGACGAAAAAGCAGCGGCAGGAAAAATTGCACTGATGGCCTCGCGCACCAATGTGCTGCTGTCGCTGCCGATGTTCTACACGATGGTCAGCTTCAACGGCGGCTAGGACTGGAACAATTGGAAGTATAAAAGAGGGCTTAGCGGCCCTCTTTTTTATGTCCCCAGCAGATCATGTCGCTTCAGCGAATGACGCAACTGGTCATAGGTCAGGTTGAGCGCCTTGGCGGTATGGCGCTGATTATAGCGGGATTTGGCAAGGGCGGCCTCCAATATCCGTTTTTCATAGGCTTCCACCGCCGCTTTCATATCGTCGACACCGTCAAACGCAGTTTCGATCGCAACGGTCTCAGCGCGGGCCGGGAGGGATTCTCCTGTCGACGGTATAGCCGGTTCCTCTTCGCGCCGGGCCTTCGTCTCCCTCGGCTTCCAGGGCGATTCAAAGGGATCGAACACAACATGGTCAACCGCTCGGCTATGGTCATTCCATTGATAGACGGCGCGCTCGACCACATTGCGCAATTCCCGAACATTGCCCGGCCAGTCGTGCCGGTTCAGCGCCTCCGATGCGAGACGGCCAAAGCCGGGCCAGGATGGCCATTCCAGTTCTGCTGCCATCCGACGGCCAAAATAGTCGGTCAGCACCGGAATATCGCCTTCTCGCACGCGCAGCGGCGGCAGCGTGACAACCTCGAATGACAGACGGTCGAGCAAGTCGGCGCGGAATCTGTTCTCTTGTGCCATTTTCGGCAGGTCGGCATTGGTCGCGGCGACGATCCGGACATCGACGCGCTGCGGCCGTGACGATCCGATCCGGGTGATTTCGCCATATTCAACCGCCCGCAGCAGCCGTTCCTGTGCGCCGGTCGATAAGGTTCCGAGTTCGTCGAGAAATAAGGTGCCGCCGTCGGCTTCCTCGAATCGCCCTACCCGCGCTTTTGTCGCACCGGTAAAGGCACCGGCTTCGTGACCGAATAATTCCGCTTCGATCAGGGTTTCCGGCATTGCCGCACAATTGAGCGTGATAAACGGCCCATCCCAACGCAGGCTGAGCCGGTGCAGGCGTTCGGCAATCAGCTCCTTGCCGGTACCGCGTTCACCGACGACAAGCACCGGACGATTGAGTGGCGCCGCCCGGCTGGCTTTTTCCACCGCGTCGAGAAAGGCGCCCGATTCTCCGACAAATTGACTTTCGCGTTCCATGGCCAATTTATAGTGTCAATTCCCATTAAATAGCAATTAATACCATGTTCATCGCCGGGAAAAAGATGATTATTCTATATTATTCAATGCGTTACTAGAGTTGGCACGGCTTCTGCAATGTTGGTTTCATATAGGAAACACACCAACTTCTGGAGGAAGCCATGCCAGCACTGAACAAAATGAGCCGCACCGATATATCCGCGATCATCTCGATCCTGCTGTTTGGCGTGACGATCTTGATCAGCGCTGTCGGACCCGCACAGGCCGAAGGCACAATGGTCAATAGCCAGGACGATTCCCCCGCTGTCCGCTTTGTTAACCTAGGTTACAGAGCATGACAGACAAAATGGCCGGGACCCCTTCTTTCCCCCTTGTCGAAGTCAGGTCCCGGCCACCTTTTGAAATTCACCAGGTTGATGTAGAGCAGGACTGGAGCGACGGCTCGAACAAGTTCCAACACAACCACAGACCTAACCGGAGTATGTACATGGCAGGTATTTTTTCAAGAACGCGCGACATCATTGCCGCCAACGTTACCGACATGCTGGACAAGGCCGAAGACCCGTCCAAGATGATCCGCATGATCATATTGGAGATGGAGGAAACGCTGGTTGAAGTCCGCGCCTCTGCTGCTCGCACGATTGCCGATCAGAAGGAAATGCGCCGGCATATCGACAAGCTCGATCATCTGACCGAGGACTGGAGCGAAAAAGCACAGCTCGCGCTGTCCAAGGATCGTGAAGATCTCGCCAAGGCGGCATTGGTTGAAAAGCGCAAGGCTGCCGACATGGCCGACCAGTTGAAAGCAGAAATCCAGGTTCTCGATGATGCGCTTCGGTCGTCGGAGGGTGACATCGCGAAATTGCAGAAGAAATTGCAGGAAGCCCGCTCGCGTCAGAGCAGTCTGGTCAATCGCCTAGAAAGCGCCGAGAATCGCGTGAAACTGCGCGAAATGTATAATGGCGACAAGGTCCATGATGCCTTCTCGCGCTTTGAATATCTCGAACGCCAGGTCGATTTTGCCGAAGGCCGCGCCGACTCGCTGGGCATGGGCGGAGAACCGCAAAGCCTGGAAAATCAGATCGCCGCGCTGGAATCCAGCGACAAGGTTGATGAAGAACTGGAAGCCATGAAGGCGGCCATGAAAAAAGGTGACGCATAATGCAGGAAGAACTCATCATCATTCCCATCGTCATGGGTACATTGTTCATCGGTCTGCCCTGGTTGATTTTCCACTATGTCACAAAATGGAAAACCGCCGCGACCATTACCAATGAAGACGAAAATCTGCTGGAAGAATTGCACCATATGGCGCGCCGCCTGGATGACCGGATGGAAACCATCGAACGCATCATGGCGGCGGACAACCCCGATTGGCGTCAGTCTGCCCTGCCGACTCCGTCAGCTGACCCGGCCCCCTCGCTCGAAAATTTTGACGAGCTGCTGAAAAAAGAAAGGCACCCATCATGAGCTCCTCTCGCACCAAATTCTATCTCGACAAAAAACGTGGCAAATGGAGCGGTGTCTGCGCCGGGATTGCGGATTATACCGGGATCAATGTGGCCTGGGTTCGACTCGCCGCCATCATCGCGACCGTAACCTTCGCTTTTCCCTGGACGCTGATCGCTTATTGGATCGCGGCAAAAATATCCGAGCCAAAGCCAATCGGCATGTATCTGTCCGACCCGGAAGACACCAAATTCTGGCAGGGTGTGCGCCAGTCACCGCGCCGCACCACCCGCGATATCAAATCGCGGTTCCGGGAAATTGACCGCAAGCTGGCCGATATGGAACTTTACTACACCAGCAAGAATACGACGCTGTCGAACGAGATTGAGAATCTGCGCTAGACGCCTGAACAGGGAGAATGGAAATGGATTGGGGAAGCCCAGGATTTGTAATCGCGATTATCGCCATCAGCACCGTCGGATGGATCGTGAACAACTGGATCCGAGCCAAACATGGCTATGAACTGGAAGACGAATGGGGCGGAAAGACCGGTAAATCGGCAAAAAACAGCCCGGACGAGCATCGCAAGATCGAATTGCTGTCCAACGAAAATGCCCAGTTGGTTGGAAAAATCGACCGGCTGCAAGAGCGGCTTCAGGTACTCGAACGGATCGCCACCGATCCTGCCAAACGCACCGCAGACGAAATTGAAGCGCTAAGGGAGAAGAACTGATGGACGCGATACTAGCAAACCCCTCCGTCCTCTGGCCACTAGGATTTGCCTGTGCAGCGATCACCGTCGGTTGGGTTGCGACAACCTGGATGCGGATCAAGAACGGCTATCCCCTGGAAAACCAATGGGGCAAGTCAGTCTATCCCAAGACCGATCAGGAAGCCGTCGAGCGGGTCAAATTGCTGACCAATGAAAATGCCGAACTGCGTGCGGAGCTGGGGTCTGTCAAAGACCGGCTCGCCAACGTCGAACGGATCGTCACCGATGATAGTCATCGTTTGACTCAGGAAATCGAACAATTGCGCGACAAGCGCGCCAACTGAAGGGGGCAATGATGCCGATTGAATATATCGCCTTGATGATACCCTTTGCCGGCATGGCGATTGGCGTCTTTGCCATCTGGACAAACCATCAACAGAAAATGATGGACACGCAGGCCAAGATATCGGCGGAAAAGGCTGCTCAATATGCAGTCGGAAACAATGAGCTCGAACAGCGCGTAAGGGTGCTGGAGCGGATCGTCACCGACAAGGGTTTCGATGTCTCGATGCAGATCGAAGACTTGCGGGACGAACCCAAGACAAAGGAACTGAACTGATGTTTGACGAAATCTGGGTCCTCATCCCTCTCGCTCCTTTTTTACTGGGTGGCCTCGCAATCTGGACCCGTCACCAGAGCAAAATGGCAGAAAAATACGGTCATCTTCCAAAGGGCGTCGATGCCGATACTGACCGGATGCGTGAAGAAATGAAATATTTGAAAGAGCGCGTTGCGGTGCTGGAGCAAATTACCACCGACGGTCACAGCACCAAACAGCTCGAAAATGAAATTGAGCAATTGCGGGATCGCTAGGCCGGCATTGATTGAGGAGACAGGACATGGGTTGGCCCGAAGCTATAGTTGCCATCATCATCATCGTGACCATCGGACGGGTGATGCGTTCCAAATATCGTGCCGAGCATGGCATCCTGGAAGACCGCAGGGGCAATGCCATCGGATCCCAGGCCAGAAATGACCCGCAGTCCGAACGCCTGCAGGAAGAAGTCAAATATCTCAAGGAGCGCGTCGCCGTGCTCGAGAAAATTGCCACCGATGATCGCGGTGCCCGGGAACTGGAAAATGAGATCGAAAAATTGCGCGACCGCTAGGCCGGTCCGGAAAGTAGAAGGACAAGCATGATGCAAGAACCTGCTTTTTATATGATCACTGCGGCTTTTTCATTGATCGGCCTGACCGTTGTGGCGCTGGTAACCCTGCGCGGATGGCGGGACTGGATTTCCCTGAAGTCCCGCGAACTCGAACAGCGGCGCGAGGATAATCCGCCCACCGCGACATCGCGGATCGAGGTTGCGGACCTGAAAGAACGCATTCGCAAGCTGGAAGCCATTGCCGCGGGTGTGGAGCTTTAGCAGTTCGGACCAGAAATCCGTTCGTCTCGAGCCAAGTCGAGACACCCCCAAGCCCCCGACTTCGCTCGAGGCGAAGGGTGAAAATGAGTGACCTTGCTCCCTCACCCTGCTAACCGCCCTCCCCATGAGCAAAATTGACAATTTGATTGAAGAATATGAGTTTCTTGAGGCCGATGATCGCTATCGGTTGCTGATCGATCTGGGCAAGCAACTCGATATGATGCCCGACGCGCTGAAAACCGATGCAACGCTGGTCAGGGGCTGCTCTGCCTCGGTCTGGGTCTATCCAACGCAGCTGGATGACGGGCGCCTGCATTTTCTGGCCGACAGCAATGCGGCGATTACCAAGGGCATTATCGCGCTGGTGCTGGAAACCGTGCAGGATCAGGCCGCCGAGCAAATCACAAACACCGATATTGCCGCCGTGCTGGAGCCTTTTGACCTCAAGAATCAGCTCAGTTCAAATCGCACCCAGGGCATTCCCAATATGATTGCGTTGATCCGGCAAACGGCGGAGAGATATTCTACCTAGAACTGGACGATAGGCGCTGCCATCCGAGTTGCGTCAGCCTTGCCATGCTAGGGCTTTGCGCAGGGAGTGCCTGCGGCCGTGCCGGTATATTTGGTTTTGCCCTTGCCGGTTTTTGTTGCAGAAACGCTTTTGTTGATAGCATTTTTCCATAATCCGTAGCCCGGCGCGTTTAGACCAGCCTTGTTGCTCCAATCCGTTTTTGCTTTCGATTTGGCGGTAAATTTGAAACGGGCCATGGCGGTTCCGACTACGCGATCCCGACAGTCAGTGACATTGGCAGATTGGCTCGTCGTTGCACATCCGGACGTAAAAATTGTTAAGCCAATAACAAGAGCGCTACTCAGCGCCAAATTGAACATGCGTTGCATCGCACTTCCCCTTCTATGATCAATAAACATAGATGAAAGAAGTCTAGTAAATATTCCATATCACTAGAATGGAGCCCCTAAACCAAACGCCTTCATCAATGGCTTTAGTTAAAAGAGCAGCTTTTTATTGTTCGATATAGGATATTCTGGCCATTATCAGATCGGCTTCCAGACCCGCCGTTCTTCGGCAATGCGCAAGACATCAAAGGCCGCCTGCGCCGTCTGAAATTTCTTGGCCGCTTCGGCATCGCCGGGATTGACGTCAGGATGATATTCCTTGGCCATGGACCGCCAGGCCTTTTTGACCGCATCAAATTCCACATCGGGGGTCAGCTCAAAAATTTCCAGCGCCGTCATTTCGTCGCGTGAACGGCTGCCGTCGCCGGAACCCATCCAGCTGTAATGCGCCGCTTCCTGATAGGCATTGGCATCGCGTTGCTCGTCGGCTTCGCGCTTTTTGCGCTCTTCCTTGTCGAGTCCCTCGAAATAATCCCAACCGCGATTATATTCCGCTGCGTGAGTCTGGCAAAAATACCAGCGTTCGGGACTATTGGGAGATTTCGGGGCCGGGCAGCTTCCCGCTTCGTCGCAACCGTGCCGGTCACAAATCTTGACCTGCTGTGTTTCTCGCGAACTTTCGTAGCTTCCCCATCTCGGGAAACCCCAGTTGTCTGATCGTTTGGCTTTTGGCATAGTCCCTATTCTAACAGAGGAACCCAGCGAGTTCCACCGCTAAGATAATACCAGAGGGTCTGTAAGCCGGGTTCTGTCCATCCGCCGAAGCGAAATAGCCAGCCATTCATCTAGGCCATGCATTGCTGCGTGGCTCAAGCAACCAACCCGGGCAGCAAGCCGAAAAAGCCATATGCCGCCCCTATTTGGTTTTGCTCCAGGTGGGGTTTACCATGCCAGGCCTGTTGCCAGTCCCGCGGTGCGCTCTTACCGCACCCTTTCATTGTCACGTGATCGAAATCGTCGCGACCTGCTTTCTGTTGCACTTTCCCTAGGGTTGCCCCCGCCGGACATTATCCGGCACCTTTTAATCGTGGAGCCCGGACTTTCCTCGACATAAATGCCGCGGCTGGCCGACCCTCTGGTGCGTCCTATTTAGTGATTCCGCGCTCTCTGTCCAACATTAAAGACAAAAGCAGCGAACGGCATTCGCCATCAATCACACCGTCGATGTTTTTTGGTCGAAAGCGCCGCTGAAAAGCGACGACGGCTGCGGTCTGATCGGTGATATCATAGCCGAAACGTTCCAGCGCCAGCATGAAACCGCCATCGGTCCACGGCGGATCACCCAGTTTCAGGGACGGTCTCTGCAACGCAATGCCGTGACGCGCCAATCGGTCCCAGTCAAACAACTCACCCGGGTCCTGCTTGCGGGCCGGTGCCAGGTCGCTATGCCCGATCACATTGGATGAAGCGATGTCGTGACGCTTGACGATCGCATGGGCAAGCCGGGTCACTGCATCCATCTGCTCTTCCGGGAACGGGACATAGCCCCATTCATGCCCCGGATTGACGATCTCGATGCCGATACTCGCGCTATTTACATCGGTGATGCCGCGCCAAAAGCCGCGCCCTGCGTGCCAGGCCCGCTTTTCTTCGTCGACCATCTGGACGATCTGGCCGTCTTCGGTCACGACATAATGGGCCGACACCTTGGCCTCGGGATTGGCCAGCCAGTTGATCGCCGAAGCCGCGTCCTTCATGCCGGTATAATGCAGAACGAGAATGCTGATCGGCAGGCTGCGTTCGTCAAAATTGGGAGACGGTGTCGATATCACATCCATGAAGGACTTCCTTCTCGAATTCGGGCTTTTTCAGACTCAGGCGGTGACGATAGCACCCAAAAGCAATTCTGTCGTCGATGGAGGGGAAATCCTCAGATCCCCGCCATTTGTCAGTGCCAGTTCACGGGTCATCCAGGCGGCGGCGGTTCTTGCGCTGAGGTCGGCCGGGGCTATCGTGCCGTCCAGGGCGGTCCGGATTCCATCATCAAGCGCGATTTTTATGCCCGTGGCTCTAATCACGACCTCGATGCCCAGATCACCCTGCTCTGCTCCAACATCCAGTCTGCCACCCCTGACCAGGGATTCTTTTGCAATCAGCGCGAGGTTGAGCAGGATTTTTATAGCCTTTTTCGGCAATGTTTCGCCCTGTAATGCCCAGCCCAGAGTGATTTTACCCGAATCACCGAGCAAAGATTCGATCAACTGCCGCGCCTCTGCAGGATCGACATTGTCGCCAAAACCACCCGCTGCACCGAAGGCAAGCCGGAAATATTTCAGCTTGTCTGCCGATATTCTGGCGCTGTCTGCCAACAGGTCCATGCAGCGATCGCGCATCACCGGGTCGGTCTCGCCTTCCAGCAATTCGAGCCCATTGTTGAGGGCTCCGATCGGACTCAGCAAATCGTGACATATTTTCGAACAAAGCAGGGATGCCAGGTCAACTTCACTATTCGACATATAAACGCGCCCTTAACTATGGTTTCTATTCCCCGGCTGTTAGGCCTTTTGCACCCGGGCAATCAAGCAGGATCGCTCGAAAACGGCCATAAATTTCCCCATTTTCGATAGCATGCCACGCTGCCGCGTCCTGCCCGTTCAAAATCAGCCAGAGCCGGCCATCCGGCGCAGCGCTGTCCGCGTCGGTCTGCGAAGGATCCACCGTGCCGCCAGGATGCGAATGATAATAGCCGAGGATAGGCTCGCCACCGTCTCGCTGACCCCGCTCCGCCCCGATCAATATTGCCGGATCAATCTCGAAATGCCGAAGCGGATTGTCAGCAACATTTTTCGCCGCGCGATAGGAATCAACTCTGCCGTCACGGCCAAATAACATGCCGCAGATTTCCTGCGGCACTGCTGCAAGGGCCAACTGCTGGAGTTCCGCCAACATCGCGCTTGATATAAACAGTTGCATGGCCCACATCTACGCGATGAATGCAGAGCAATCTACAATATCCGGAATATTGCCGGTTTCTCAGAAAAAACAGCGTCTCGATGCAGCTTTGACAGAAGCGGTGGACGGGCTTTCGCGCGAGCGGGTGAAGTCGCTTATTGCGGACGGAAACCTGGTGATTGATGGCGCGCCATTCACCGATCCGTCGGCGAAGAAGCTGGGCGGCAAGTCATTTGAACTCACCATCCCGGAACCGATTGCCGGCCCGGCCCTGGCGCAGGACATTCCGCTGGATGTGGTCTTCGAAGACACCCATCTGATCATTATCAACAAGCCGGCAGGACTGGTCGTTCATCCTGCGGCCGGCCATGCTGACGGCACTTTGGTCAATGCCCTGCTGCACCATTGCAGGGGCCAGTTGTCGGGCATTGGCGGCGTCACCCGCCCCGGGATTGTCCACCGGATCGACAAGGACACGTCCGGATTGATGGTCGCGGCCAAGACCGATGCCGCGCACAAGGGCCTGAGCGCCCTGTTCGCCGAACATGATATCGAACGGCGCTATATGGCTATTGTCAACGGCAGACCCAATCCGGCTTCCGCGACGATCGAGGGCAGTATTGGCCGAAGCAATGTCAATCGCAAGAAAATGGCGGTTGTCGGCGACGACCGGGGCAAGTTGGCGATGACTCACTATACGGTCAAGGAAATGCTCGACGGGGCTGCTTTGGTCGAATGTACGCTTGAAACGGGGCGCACCCACCAGGTAAGGGTTCATATGGCGCACATCGGTCATAGCCTGATTGGTGACCCACTATATGGCACTCGTCGAAAATCATTACTTTCCCGGCGAAAAGATATTCAATTTGGACGGCAGGCCCTACATGCTGCTAGTCTTGGTTTTGTTCACCCCATAACGGATGAAAAATTGATGTTTTCTATTGGTTTTCCGGACGATATGCAGGAAC
The DNA here is from genome assembly GCF_036964675.1 of Parasphingorhabdus sp. Lineage (GTDB taxonomy): Bacteria > Pseudomonadota > Alphaproteobacteria > Sphingomonadales > Sphingomonadaceae > Parasphingorhabdus. Next base: position 68,683 of record NZ_JBALTF010000001.1, read on the forward strand.
TATTCATGAAGTTGCGCGTATAAGTAATAAACCTTATATCAGCTTTTGACCGAAGGGTGCTTGATGAGGCCTAGAGGCATAAAAAAAGAAGGAACGAAAATGGCTAATGGTAGCAATGTTCCGGCAAAAATCCCAGCCTTAGGGGGGGATGCGAGCCTGAACCGATATCTTTCGGAAGTCCGCAAATTTCCGATTTTGACCCCTGAACAAGAATATATGCTGGCAAAACGCTATTCTGAACATAAGGATCAGGAAGCCGCTGCTCAGCTGGTCACGTCGCACCTGCGACTCGTCGCGAAGATCGCGATGGGCTTCCGCGGTTACGGCCTGCCTGTCTCCGACCTGATTTCCGAAGGCAATGTTGGTCTGATGCAAGGCGTCAAGAAATTTGAACCGGAACGCGGTTTCCGCCTCGCGACTTACGCGATGTGGTGGATTCGCGCTTCTATTCAGGAATATGTCCTGCGCAGCTGGAGCCTCGTTAAAATGGGGACGACCGCCGCACAGAAGAAGCTTTTCTTCAACCTGCGCCGGATGAAGAATAATCTCGATGCCTTCGAAGATGGTGACCTGTCGCCGGAAGATGTCAAAAAAATCTCCACCGATCTGGGTGTTGCCGAGCATGAAGTGGTCAATATGAACCGCCGCATGTCAATGGGCGGCGATGCCTCGCTGAACGTCTCGCTATCCTCCGAAGATGGCGATGGTGGCCAGTGGCAGGACATTTTGGAAGACGATGGACCGCTGCATGATGAAGCCATCGCTGCTGCTCAGGAAGCCAATTTCCGTCACGAAATGCTGTCCGAAGCGATGGAATCGTTGAATGAACGCGAACAGCATATATTGGCCGAACGCCGCTTGTCGGAAGATCCCAAGACGCTCGAGGATTTGAGCAAGGTCTATGAGGTCAGTCGCGAACGCATTCGCCAAATTGAGGTCCGTGCCTTCGAGAAGCTGCAAAAGGCGATGCTGCGCATTGCTGGAGAAAAGAAGCTACTCGCTGCGAGCTAACGCTCCAGGCTGTCATTCCCGCGAATGTAGGAAACCAGGAAATAAGAAGGTCGCAAAGCGACGTTTTTAATGAACTGGGTCCCGGCCTTCGCCGGGATGACGAATAAATCGAAACGCCCCGAAACAGGATTTGTTTTCGGGGCGTTTTGCATTTAGATTGCAGCGATGCGGGCAATTAAATTTCTGTTCAAACTGGTGATCTATTTCATCCTGATCACGGTCGCGTGGGTCGGAATCTACGCCATCGTGCCACCCCCGGTCACTGCCACCATGCTACTGGACGGAAATGGCATCACCAAGGACTGGACGAGCTTCAGCGATATTTCCCCCAATATGGTCCGTGCGGTCATCGCGGCCGAGGATGGGAAGTTCTGCAGCCATGACGGTTTTGACACCGAGGCGATCCAGAAAGCGATCCAGCGCAATGCTCAGGGTGGGCGGATAAGAGGCGGCTCGACCATTTCCCAGCAAGTCGCGAAAAATGCCTTTCTCTGGCAAGGCGGCGGCTTTTTCCGCAAAGGTCTGGAAGCCTATTTCACCTTTCTGATCGAGACGATCTGGAGCAAGCAGCGGATCATGGAAGTCTATCTCAATATCGCGGAAACCGGCATCGGGACCTATGGGGTGCAGGCCGGGGCGCAGCGCTATTTCCATAAAGATGCGAAGGACCTGACCGGCATAGAGGCAGCGCGCATCGCCGCCGCCCTGCCCCAACCCAAAAAACGGGCCGTCAATGGTGCCAGTGGCTTTACCCGGCGTTACGGGAATACGATTGCCGCCCGGATCAATGTGGTGCGTAATGAGAAGCTGGATAGCTGCATCTATAAATGATCGTGCTCCTGCAAAGGCAGGAGCCCGTCTCTTGATTGACTAGCAAAACACGATCTTTTGAAAACGCACGGCGGTATTTGCGGGTGCAACCCGACCTTAGCCCAGTCTGTAGATTTCAGGAGATTGGACCCCGGCCTTCGCCGGGGCACAATCAGGCGGCGTCTTCTTTTTTCGCCTTGCTGCTCTTTGCAATCACCTTCACCGGCTCTTTCGTGCCGGCGACGACATCCTTGTCGATCACGATCTCGTCCACACCTTCAAAATCGGGAAGGTCGAACATGGTGTCGAGCAGGATATTCTCGACGATCGACCGCAGACCACGTGCACCGGTTTTCCGTTCGATCGCCTTTTTGGCGACCGCGACCAGCGCGTCGTCGGTGAAGGTCAAGCCGACACCTTCCAGTTCGAACAATTTGGCATATTGCTTCACCAGCGCGTTTTTCGGTTCCTGGAGAATCGTCACCAGAGCGTCGATATCAAGATCCTCGAGCGTGGCGATCACTGGCAAACGGCCGACAAATTCCGGAATCAGGCCAAATTTCAGCAGATCCTCGGGCTCGCCCTGAGCGAGCAGTTCGCCGACACGGCGCTCTTCCGGAGCGGCGACATGGGCGCCGAAGCCGATGGATTTTCCTTCCAGACGGTCGCCGATGATCTTTTCCAGACCAGCAAATGCGCCGCCGCAGATGAACAGGATATTGGTGGTGTCAACCTGCAGAAATTCCTGCTGCGGATGTTTGCGGCCACCTTGTGGCGGCACGCTGGCGGTGGTGCCCTCCATCAGCTTCAACAGCGCCTGCTGAACGCCTTCGCCGGAAACATCGCGGGTGATCGACGGATTTTCGGCTTTCCGGCTGATCTTGTCGATTTCGTCGATATAAACAATCCCGCGCTGCGCCTTCTCGACATTATAATCGGAAGCCTGAAGCAGCTTGAGGATGATATTCTCGACATCTTCACCGACATAGCCGGCTTCGGTCAATGTGGTTGCATCGGCCATGGTGAACGGCACATCAAATGTCTTCGCCAAGGTCTGCGCCAACAGCGTCTTGCCGCAGCCGGTCGGACCGACGAGCAGGATATTCGATTTCGCCAGTTCGATATCGCCGGATTTGGCCGCGTGATTGAGTCGTTTGTAATGATTGTGAACGGCCACCGACAGCACGCGTTTCGCGCGTTTCTGTCCAATCACATAGTCGTTCAGCACATTGCAGATTTCCTGCGGTGTCGGAACTTCACCCTCTTTGCGGCCGGTTGCGGCGCCCTTGGTTTCCTCACGAATGATGTCATTGCAAAGCTCGACACATTCATCGCAGATGAAAACTGTGGGTCCGGCAATCAGCTTGCGGACTTCATGTTGGGATTTGCCACAGAAAGAGCAATATAAGGTGCTCTTCGAATCAGATCCCGTCAATTTCGTCATATAAAGTCCTTTAAACCGGCCAATATTGTAATCTAACCGTCAAATTCCAAATTGCCACCGCTTTTTTCACGGTTTTCCTAGCGAATAAGCAAGTCTATCAAATATGGCTTAAATTTCATTTAGGGCCGCGCTAACCGCTTATTTAGCATCTTCTGCAGGCACCGGGCGCTTGTTATATACTTCGTCAACAATGCCAAAGGCCTTGGCTTCGTCGGCTTCCAGGAAAGTGTCCCGGTCCATGGCCTTTTCAATCTCTTCGATCGATTTGCCGGTATATTTGGCATAAAGCTCATTCATGCTGGCACGGATACGCAGGATTTCCTTAGCCTGAATCTCTATGTCCGACGCCATACCCTGGGCGCCGCCCGACGGTTGGTGCAGCATGACCCGGGCGTTGGTGGTCGCCATCCGCATGCCTGGCTCGCCGGCTGCCAGCAGGAAGCTGCCCATGGAAGCCGCCTGGCCGACGCAAACCGTACCAACGCGGGGCCGGATATATTGCATGGTATCATGGATCGCCATGCCGGCAGTCACCACGCCGCCCGGCGAGTTGATATACAGATAGATATCTTTCTTGGGATTTTCCGACTCCAGAAAGAGCAATTGCGCCGTAATGATCGACGCCATCCCGTCCTCGACCT
>NZ_JBALTF010000001.1:72687-125920 GCF_036964675.1 Parasphingorhabdus sp.
GTCCGGTGACAAATACGATCCGCTCACGCAGCAAGCGCGAGAAAATGTCGAAGCTGCGTTCGCCACGGTTGGATTGTTCGATAACAACCGGAACAAGAGCGTCCACAACGGGATTGCGTTCGCCAAAATCAAACGGGTTCATGAAATTTCCTTTATCTAATGACAGCCTATATCTGGACTCTGAGCCGCGCAATCAACCCCCGATTGCATCAACATGACATTGCGCGCGATTTATCCTCGGTCTAAGAGGATTTCAAACACTATATCCCTCGTTTTCAGGAGAACTTCATGTCCGTATTTTCACCATCTATTCCACCAGCTTTTAACGAAGAGGAAAGCGACGGGCCGAATCCGACGGCGATGATGATGAACAAATTCCTCGAAACGCGAACCGTGCTTATATTTGGTGGCGTCGATCAGAAAATGGCCGAACGGGTGACCACGCAAATTCTCTATCTTGATCATGTCAGCCATGATCCGATTCGCCTGATGATCAACTCACCCGGCGGCCACGTCGAATCCGGTGATACGCTCCATGATCTGATCAACTATATCGAATCTCCTGTTGCCGTGGTTGGCACTGGTTGGGTGGCAAGCATCGCGACGCATATTTTCCTGGGCGTTCCCAAGGAGCAGCGTTTCTGCCTGCCCAATACCCGTTTTCTTATCCATCAGCCATCCGGTGGCGCTGGCGGCAAGGCTTCCGATATTGCCATCCAGGCTGAAGAAATCGTCAAAATGCGCGAACGGATTGCCCATAAAATTGCCGAAGCAACCGGACAGTCACTGGAACGCGTCCTCAAGGACATCGATCGCGACTATTGGATGTCGACCAAAGAAGCCAAGGAATATGGCATATTGGGAACGGTGATCAACAAAGCCAACGAAGTCAGCTTCTGATATTCCTCGCCGGGCGGGCACAACCCGTCCGGCGAGATATTTTCATTATTTCTTGGCAGCTGGCTTCTTCGCTGCAGCTTTCTTCGCCGCAGGCTTTTTGGCCGGAGCTTTATCAGCAGCAGCTTTTGCCGGTGCTTTCTTGGCCGGAGCTTTCTTGGCTGGCGCCTTTTCTGCTTCAGCTTTGGCTGGAGCCTTTTTGGCAGCAGCCTTCTTCGCCGGCGCTTTTTTCTTCGCAGCTGGCTTGGTTTCCGCTTCGTCTTCTGCCTCGATCTCGGCTTCCAGTTCTTCGCGGGTGACTTTGCGGTCGGTTACTTCCGCCTTGTCGAACAGGAAGTCGACGACCTTGTCTTCATACATTGGTGCACGAAGCTGGGCAGCGGCCATCTGGTCCTGCTGGATATACTGGATGAACCGGTCGCGGTCTTCCGGACGATATTGCTGCGCCGCCTGCTGCATCAGCATCGACATTTCCTGCTGACTGACTTCGACGCCATTGGCCTGGCCGATTTCTGAAAGCAGCAATCCGAGACGGACACGGCGTACCGCGATGTCGCGATATTCGTCCTTCTCGTCTTCCATTTCCTTGCGAGCGGCTTCGGAATCTTCTTCCTGCGCGGCTTCCTGCTCAAGCTGCTGCCAAATCTGGCTGAACTCGGCTTCGACCATGCTCGGTGGTACTTCAAAATCATGGCTGGCAGCCAGCTGATCGAGCAGCTTGCGCTTCATGTGGGTACGGGTCAGGCCGTTAAGCTCCTGCTCGATCTGCCCTTTGAGCAGTTCGGACAGCTGATCGATACCTTCCAGACCCATGGATTTGGCCATTTCGTCGTCGGCCTTGGCGACCTTCGGTTTCTGCACTTCGCCGATGACAACATCGAACGTGGCATCCTTGCCCTTCAAGTCTTCGACATTATAGTCATCCGGGAAGGTCACTTTGACGAGAACTTCGTCATTGGCTTTCTTGCCAATCAACTGGTCTTCGAAGCCCGGGATCAAACGGCCGGAGCCCAATTCGATCGCCATGCCTTCGCCCTTGCCGCCATCAAACGGCACGCCGTCGACCTTGCCTTCAAAATCGATCAGACATTGGTCGCCGACCTGAGCCTTGTAGGACTTGGCTGCGGTTTCAAACTGCTTCTGACTCTCGGCAAATTTCTGCAGGGCCTCATCTACGGTTTTCTTGTCCGCTTCGACTTGCAGTCGCTCCAGCTTCAGACCTTCAACATCCGGTGTCGGAACATCCGGCAGGATTTCCAGATCCAGCTTGACGGTCGCGTCCTTGCCAGGCGCATAGCCCTCGTCGAGATTCACATTGGGCTGCATCGCCGGACGGAGCTTGTTGTCCGTCATGGTTTTTTCGATGCTTTCCTGGATCGTGCTGGAGAGCGCGTCCTGCATCAGGGCATCATTGTGCATCTTGCGCACAAGATTGGCCGGAACCTTGCCTTTGCGGAAGCCGGGCATATTCACCTGCGGTGCCATTTTCTGCACTTCGGCTTCAACCCGCGATTCAATATCTTTCGCGGTAATCTTGATTTCATAGGCCCGCTTCAGACCTTCGTTCAGCTTTTCAACAATCTGCATGACTATCCTTTGGTGCCTTCATATTCGGTGTTTTTTCGATAAAGTTTGCAACTAACTTGGTGCGGGCGAAGGGACTCGAACCCCCACACCCGAAGATACCAGAACCTAAATCTGGCGCGTCTACCAATTCCGCCACGCCCGCCCAGTTACGTCGTCAAAATACTATCGAAGTACGATTGACCCGCGCGCCTAGCGTAAAGGCGCGTGGAGGGCAAGAGGGGTTTGCCAAGGACTTAGCCCAGCAGCTTCTTCAACAATTCATTCACCACCTGCGGGTTGGCCTTGCCCTGCATCGCCTTCATCGTCTGACCGACGAAGAAACCGAACAATTTGTCCTTGCCGCCGCGATATTGGCTGACCTTGTCTTCGTTGGCCGCCATCACTTCGGCGATGACTGTCTCGATCGCGCCGGTGTCGGATTCCTGAACCAGCCCCTGTTCTTCGACGATTTTCTTGGCGCCTTCACCGGTTTCGAGCATGATTTCGAATACCTGCTTGGCAATTTTGCCAGAGATGGTCCCATCGGCAACCAGGCTAAGCAGTTCGGCGCCCTGCGCCGGGGAAACCGGGCTATTCTCGATGCCGACGCCCATGCGGTTGAGCGCGCCGAATAGTTCCGATGTTACCCAGTTGGCAGCGCTGCTGGCGATTTCCTCCGGCTTGTCGGTGGTTTCGAGCAATTGTTCGAACCACAGAGCGGTTTCATGCTCGGCGGTCAGGACCGCCGCATTATAGGGGCTCAGACCAAGGACATTCTTATAACGCGCACGCTTTTCGTCGGGCAGTTCCGGCAGGCTGGCCTTGCAGTCGAAGATGAAATCATCTTCCAGTTCCAGCGGCAAAAGGTCGGGATCGGGGAAATAGCGATAATCATGCGCATCTTCCTTCGAGCGCATCGACCGCGTTTCATTCTTGTCGGGGTCAAACAGCCGGGTTTCCTGAACCACGGTGCCGCCGTCCTCGATCAGATCGACCTGACGCTGCGCTTCATATTCGATCACAGCCTGGATGAAGCGCATCGAGTTGACATTCTTGGTCTCGGTGCGGGTGCCGAGCTCGCCGCCGGGCTTGCGCACGCTGACATTGACATCGGCGCGCATCGAGCCCTGTTCCATATTGCCGTCGCAGCTGCCGACATAGCGCAGGATCGAACGGAGCTTGCGGACATAGGCCGCCGCTTCCTTGGGCGATGTCATGTCCGGTTTGGAGACAATTTCCATCAGCGCGACGCCGCAGCGGTTGAGATCGACATAGGACATGGTTGGATGCTGGTCGTGCATCAGCTTACCGGCATCCTGCTCAATATGAATACGCTCGACACCAATCGCCTTGCCATGGGCATCCGGGTCTTTCTCGTCGAGCGAAATCTGGATCACGCCTTCGCCGACGATCGGATGGTAGAGCTGGGAAATCTGGTAGCCCTGCGGCAGATCGGCGTAGAAATAATTTTTCCGGTCGAAACGCGAATATTTGTTGATCTGGGCGTTGATCGCAAGACCGGTGCGTACCGCCTGACGGACGCATTCGCCGTTCAGCGTCGGCAACATGCCGGGCATCGCCGCGTCAACCAGACTGACCTGGGTATTCGGTTCCGCGCCAAATTCTGTGGAAGCCCCGGAAAAGAGCTTCGATTCGGAGGTGATCTGGGCGTGAACCTCGAGGCCAATTACGACCTCCCATTCGCCGGTTCCGCCCTGGATACGATATGTTGATTCGGTCATTTTTACCACCACTGCTCCGGTTTCGCGACAAATCCAGCGCGTTCTTCGATTGCCAGACCTGCGTTAAACACGCTCTGTTCGTCGAGCGCCTTGCCGATGATCTGCAGGCCCAGCGGCAGGCCCTTGCCGTCCAGTCCGCCCGGAACCGAGATCGCGGGCAGTCCGGCCAGCGAGCTGGGCACGGTGAACACGTCATTGAGATACATGGCGAGCGGGTCGTCCATTTTCTCGCCGAGGCCGAAGGCCGCGCTTGGCGCGGTCGGGGTCAGCAGCAGATCACAGCTGTTCCAGGCCTTGTCGAAATCCTGCGAGATCAGGGTCCGGACTTTCTGCGCCTGGGTATAATAAGCATCATAATAGCCGGCGCTCAGCACATAGGTGCCGATCATGATCCGGCGCTTCACTTCCGGTCCGAAACCGGCTTCGCGGGTCGCGGCATACATGTCCTGCAGCCCTGCCCCATCCGGCAGATCGCGCAGGCCGTAGCGCACGCCATCATAGCGCGAGAGGTTGGATGAGGCTTCGGCAGGCGCGATGATATAATAAGCCGGCAATGCATATTTGGTGTGCGGCAGCGAGACATCAACGATGGTTGCGCCGGCATCCTTGAGCATCTCGATGCCCTTCTGCCACAGCGCGTCGATTTCAGCCGGCATATTCTCGACCCGATATTCCTTGGGGATACCGATTTTCTTGCCCGCCAGATTGCTGCTGAGCGCCGCTTCCCAATCGGGGACGGGGAGGTTCAGCGAGGTGGAATCCTTGGCATCAAAACCGGCCATGGCGCCGAGCATAATCGCGCAATCGCGGACATCATGGGCCATTGGCCCCGCCTGATCGAGCGAACTGGCAAAGGCGATCGTGCCCCAGCGCGAGCAGCGGCCATAGGTTGGCTTGAACCCGGTAATGCCGGTGAAGGCGGCGGGCTGGCGAATCGAGCCGCCAGTATCGGTGCCGGTTGCTGCGGGCGCAATGCGTCCAGAAACTACCGTCGCGCTGCCACCGGACGAACCGCCAGGGGTCAGGTCGCTATTGCCGCCATCGTTGCGCCGCCAGGGCGAAATCACATTGCCGAAGGCGCTGGTCTCGTTGGAGGAGCCCATGGCGAACTGGTCCATGTTAAGCTTGCCGAGCATGCCGGCGCCGGCCTGAAACAGGTTGGCGGAAACCGTCGATTCATATTGCGGAACAAAGCCTTCGAGAATGAGGCTGGCGGCAGTGGTCGCCACGCCCTGGGTGCAGAACAGGTCCTTCATGCCGATCGGCACGCCAGCCATCTTGCCGAGCGTTTCGCCCGCAGCCTTGACCTTGTCGGTTGCCTCTGCTGCCGCCAGAGCATGTTCCGGCGTCTCGACCAGAAAGGCATTCAACGGTTTCGCGGCGCTGACCCGCGCAATGAACGTCTCTGCGACTTCCTTTGCGGTGAAATCACCCTTCACGATCCCGCTGCGGATATCGGCGATACCCAGTTCAAATATAGCGGTCATAGCGCTGGCTCCGTTCGTGCTGAGCTTGTCGAAACATTGGTTGGTGCCGCGTGGCCCTTCGACAGGCTCAGGGCGAACGGTGTTTCTTTCGACAGAATCATTATTCGATCACCTTGGGAACGGCAAAAAAGCCATGTTCGGCCATCGGCGCATTGGCCAATATCTTGTCGCGGATTTCGCCGTCGGTGACGACATCCTCGCGTAGCCGCAATTTGTTCGGGATCACCGCCGTCATCGGTTCCACCTTCGAACAATCCACTTCGCCCAGTTGCTCGACCCAACCCAATATCTGGTTGAGCTCGGGCACGAAGGCATCCGCTTCGGCTTCGGTAATCGCGATCCTCGAGAGGCTGGCGATCTTTTTGACGGTTTCCTTATCGATTGACATGACTCATTCTTTTTCAGTTCATCTTTTTTCGGGTATTTCGGAATTAAATTGTGTACCGAGCGCCGCTAGCACCGGCGCGGAGCGGCTTCAAGCGGATTGAAGCAGCAGCGACCTGGTTGGAGTATCATTTGGCCCGTAAGTTTCTATATTTTGTCGCAAGCATGGTCATCCTGGTGCTCGCCGGCGCGTTTGTTTTTCGCCTCTATGGCGACGAACTGATGGAAGTGGCCTTTGTGCCCGACACCGAATTCACCGCCCAGGAAGTGCTTGAAACCAATGTCTACGCCGATCCACTTATGTGGCTGGCCCGCCCCGAACTGGTCAAGGGCAACCCGGCGCTCTGGCTTCCGCAAGGATATGAAGATGCCGAGCCAGCATTGCCGGAGGGCAAGAAAGCCGCCGTATTTTTCATTCACCCGACCTCTTTTCTGGACAAAGACCGCTGGAATGCGCCGCTGGATGACAAGGAATCACAGGCCCGTGCCCGGATATTCCTGCGCGGTCAGGCGAGTGCCTTCAACGCCATCGGTGATGTCTGGGCACCACGCTACCGACAGGCGACCATGGGTGCGTTTCTCACCACAAAGCCGGAAGGCCAGCAAGCGCTCGATGCCGCCTATCAGGATGTGCTGGCGGCGTTTGACTATTTTATCACGCAAATCCCGGATGATCAGCCGATCATATTGGCCGGGCACAGCCAGGGCAGCCTGCATCTGACCAATTTGCTCAAGGACCGGGTCGCGGGCACGCCGCTCGCCAACCGCATTGTTGCCGCATATGTCGCTGGCTGGCCGGTTTCGGTGGACACTGATATCCCGGAAATGGGTCTCGATATCTGCGCAGCACCGGACCAGACCCGCTGCATATTGAGCTGGCAGAGCTTTGCCGAACCCGCCGATTATGGCCGAATCCTGACAGTCTATGACATGACAATCGGTTTCAATGGCAAACCCCGCAAAGATAGCAAGCTGCTGTGCAGCAATCCGATCAATGGTGATATTGATTCGTCTGCCCTGGCCACCGCCAATCTGGGAACTCTGGTGCCCAATGAAGATCTGCGCGAAGCGACTCTGGTCGCCGGATCAGTCCCGGCAAGATGCGACAAGCGGGGCTTTCTGCTGATCGGCGACCCACCCGAAATCGGTCCCTATGCCCTGCCCGGCAACAATTACCATGTGTACGACTATAGCCTGTTCTGGGCCAATATACGCGCGGATGCGCGGCGGAGGATGGCGTCATTTCCGGTTCGCTGATCTCGGATGATGTCGCTGCCTTCGCCGAGGCCCTGCCGGATGGCGGTCGGCTGCTCGGTCTGGATATCGGCACAAAAACGGTCGGCATGGCCCTGTGCGATTCACACTGGACCTTCGCCACCGCTGCCGAGACCCTTGAGCGGCGCAAATTTTCCAAGGATCTCGAACGAATCAAAACGGTGATTGCTGATCAGCATATCGTCGGGATCGTGGCCGGCCTGCCGCTCAATCTGGATGGCAGCCAGAGCCAGCAGACCCAGGCGGCCCGGTCATTTGCACAAAATCTGAAGCCGCTGGGCCTGCCTATTTTATTGTGGGACGAACGGTGGAGCACGCAGGCGGTCACCCGTGATCTGATTGCGTCGGACGTCAGCCGGAAAAAACGGGCCAAGGTCGTCGACAAGATGGCCGCTGCCTATATTTTGCAAGGTGCCATTGACAGGCTTGCCGCGCTGGCATGATGCCTCTATAGCTCCCGCTTTAATGACATCGCAGCAAACAGGTTCACCGCATCAGTTTCCCACCGGATCGGATGCTTTCCCTCATCGTCACCTATTGGGCATCGCCGGGTTGCAGCCCTGGGAGATATTATTCCTGCTGGAAGAGGCCAAGCAATGGGTCGATCTCAACAAGAAATCCAGCAAACATGCCGACAAGCTGGATGGCCTGACCGTCATCAATGCGTTTTTCGAAAATAGCACCAGAACGCTGCTGTCCTTTGAGATTGCCGGGAAACGCATGGGCGCAGATGTCGTCAATATGCACGCCGCCCAATCCAGCATCAAAAAAGGCGAAACGCTGATCGATACGGCGGTCACCCTGAACGCGATGAAGGCCGATGCGATTGTCATCCGCCACGGCAGCTCCGGCGCGGTGCAACTGATCGCCGACAAGGTCGATTGTCCGGTGCTCAACGCCGGCGATGGCAGCCACGAACATCCGACCCAGGCGCTGCTCGACGCGCTGACGATCCAGCGCCGCAAGGGCGAGATCAGCGGTTTGACGGTCACCATCTGCGGCGATGTGATGCACAGCCGGGTAGCGCGATCCAATATCTATTGCCTGACCACGCTTGGCGCAAAAGTGAGGGTTTGCGCGCCGCCTTCGCTGCTGCCCGCCGCGCTGGACCGGTTCAATGTCGAGGTCTTCACAAATTTTGACCAGGCGCTGCCAGGCAGCGATGTGGTGATGATGCTCCGGCTCCAGAACGAGCGGATGAACGGTGATTTCATCCCCAGCCCGCGCGAATATCATTATCTCTATGGACTGACGAGGGAACGGCTGATGCTCGCCAACAAAGATGCGCTGGTGATGCACCCGGGGCCGATGAACCGGGGAGTGGAAATTGACAGCGACGTTGCCGATGATCTGCAACATTCCGCGATCACCGAACAGGTTGAGATGGGGGTCGCCGTGCGGATGGCCTGCCTCGATATCCTGACCCGCAAGTCCCGCGGCGTGGAGGGTTGGTCATGAAACAGATTTTCACCAATGCACGCCTGATTTTGCCGGATGAGAAACAGCCTAAAGAGGGCAGCCTGATTATCGACGGTGATCGCATCGCTTCGGCGGATGATGTCTCGAATGATGAACCGCGCAAAGAAATCGACTGCAAGGGCAGGATATTGGCGCCCGGAATCGTCGATCTGGGCATTTTCGCGATCGACAAGCCGGCCTTTCGCTTTGGCGGCATTACCCGGGCCGCATTGATGCCCGATCAGTCGCCCGTTCTCGATCTGCCAGCGATGATCAAACATAATGCCGTCGAAGGCAAGCCGGACCTCTGGTCGCATCCAATCGCTGCTGCAACCAAGGGGCTGTCGGGCACGCAGCTGGCAGAGATCGGCTTGATGAAGCGATCGGGTGCCAAGGCCGTTGCCACCGGCCGACAATGGATTGCCGATAGCGGTATCATGCTGAAGCTGCTGCAATATTGCAAATCACTGGATTTGCCGCTGATTGTCCACAGTGAGGATGCCGGTCTAACCGCAGGTGCTGTCGCGACCAATGGAGAAACCGCAACCCGTCTGGGCCTGGCCAGCGCGACCGCTGCGGCCGAAGCTGTTTCGATCGCCCGTGATATCGCGCTGGTCCGCGAAACCGGCGCCCAGATCCATTTTCGTCAGGTTACCACTGCCGACGGCCTGACGCTGATTCGCGCGGCAAAATCTGAAAAGCTGCCAGTGACCTGCGGCATCACCCCTGCCCATCTGCTGTTGTCGGATATCGCAATCAGCGATTTTCGCACATTTGCGAGGCTTTCTCCGCCGTTGCGGAGCGAAGAAAATCGTCTGGCCTGTGTCGAAGCGGTGAAAGACGGGACAATTGATGTGATTTCTTCGGGTCATGATCCACGAGGCCCCGAGGACAAGCGCCTGCCCTATGCCGAATCTGCCCCGGGCATGGCAGGGGCGGAGACATTGCTGGCTCTGTCATTAACACTGGTCCGCGATGATATTGTTTCGTTCGGTCGCCTGTTCGAGCTTTTGTCCGCCAATCCTGCAAAAATCCTGGGGGTCGAGGCAGGGCTGCTGCGACCGGGATATGAAGCAGATTTCATCCTGATCGACGAGGACAGCCCATGGCAGGTCGATACCCGCAAAATGGCTGCTGCCGCCGGCAATACGCCGTTTGACGGGCTTCCCGTGCAGGGCCGGGTGACGGCAATATATAAAGGCGGCAGAGCCTATTAGCGCGCCGCCTCTATCGCAATTTTGAATGGACTAGCGTGAGGCCAGCTTTTTCACAGCCTGACTAGCCATGCGCGATGGCGCGGCTTTGTTGACGCTTGTAGCATGGCGCACGATACAATTGCCGCCCTTGGCCTTGATACCGGAACACATGGCTTCGGCTGTTTGCGCATTGCCAAAGCCGATTGCAGCCAATCGGTATAAAGTCCGACCCTTCACGTTGACCCGCGATCTTGCATATTCGAAAGCACGCAGATCGTTATTTTTGGCGGACAATATCCCCCAGGCACGCTTGGCGCCCTCGGCCGAAGAAAAAGCACCGAGTTGCACCAAATGGGTCCCCGATGTCGAAGTGACGGTTTTCGAGGCTGGCTGATAGGACGTTCTCTGCATCACAGCTTTGGCCGCAGATGAGTCATGAACAGCAGCGGTTCTTGCCGACGCCGACATATTGCTTTCAACAACAAATTTTGTTGGCGGCGCAACGCGAGCCGGTTCGGACTGTGCCTTGATTACCGGAATACCGGCTGATGCCTGTGCCGTAGCATTGCTGGCTGGCACGGCCACAGACGCCACTTTGACATTATTTTCCTTGGCCAGGAAATCCACATCATTCCCGGCCTTTGGCGCAGGGCCAATGGCTGGCAGCGGGCTGTTGCGATCAAAGCTGGCCACTTCGCGTCCATAATCTTCATCGGCAGTTGCTGCGACATTTGCCGGTGCGTAGCTGGGCTTTAGAGCCAGCTGAACCGGTTGACCCGGATCATTTGCGACCGGAGACACGTTGAGCACCGTCGCAACGCGCATTTCATAAGCGCCGGGGCGGGCCATCTGGGCCCATTGCATGACCCGGTCATTGACCGCTGCCGGTGCCACATCCTGCACCGCCATCAGTTTGGCCTCTTTCCAGCGACCGTCCAAAGCATAAGCGAGGCCGAGATTCTGGCGGGTACGGCCAGTAACATTGGATTCTCGGATTGCTTGCTCCAGAACTTCAATCGCAGTCTTGGTGTCACCGGTGAGCGCCAGAGCAAGACCATAGTCAGCGGCCGGAATATATTGACGATTATTGATGACAAGCGCTTTCGCCTTGTCCGCCTTGCCCTGACCCAATTGCGCCAGGCTGAGGCTCAGGATCGTGCGCGCATCGGTCTTGCCCAGTTCCATGGCATCCAGAAAACTGCGTTCCGCCGAGGCCAAACGACCGGCGGACAAATAGGCCTGCCCGAGCAGCGCCCGTGTTTCAGGATCGCTACCAACGCCAGCGACCGAACGCTCGGCATAGGCAATCGCTTGTTCAAGATCGCCTTTCGCCAATGCCTTTTCGGCTTTCTTGGCATATTTCGCGCCATCTTTAACCGTGGCCGGCTTGCTCGACATGGATGCGACGGCGCCGCCGCCAAAGGGGCCGCAACCGGTCAACACGGTGGCAAACACCATGGAGGAAGCAGCCATTTTCAAAATCAGATCGCGTTTCATTTCTATGCCCTCGCATTAAAAGTCAGTCTTTTCCGTGCAAAATTCTCTTCGAGCCTCGTTCAGGCAGCTCCGCGCGATGGAACGCGCTCGGCCAGATCATCTAGTTCGGGGATAGTCCTCAAATATTCGTCCACAGCCTTGGTTACCAATTGCTGCGCCGAGACGTTTTTTACCGCTGTGGCCAACCGCAATTTCAAATGCCGTTCCGGGTCCAGACGAAGCGTGAACGCCGTTTTTGCCTTCCGGGTCCTCGATTTGATCGCCGGGCGTGGTTTTTCGATTTCGCGCTCGTGAATAACGTCCGCTTCCACCAGTGTTGAGTTTTCTACCAGTGGCTGAACTTCGCGGGAAATCGACAATGGCCCGGGCACGGTGATCGCCGCTTCTTCCTCTGCCTCGGTGGTTGTTTCAAGAACAGATTTGGTGCCCAATTTTGCTGCAATTTCTTCCTGTTGCTGGCGCACAGCGGCATTGGGATTCGGAATCGCTCCGGCCAGAGGATTATGGTGAAGATGTTCAATCGGATGCGCGTCATGATCGGAATCAACATCATAACCCATGTCATTCCAGCCGAGATCCTCATGTGTTTCACCAAATTGCTCGGGCGATTGATCAGGGAAATTAGAGAATCCCTGGCGACGCATCGCCGGCTTTGCTCCGCCTTTTCGGGCCAGCAAGCTCGATGAAAGAGACGCAAATGGTTTCGGTTCGCTCATTTTTTCAGCCTCTGCCATCACGAACCAACCACGCGGCGGCCAAAATTGCCGCCTGACCTGGGCATGCCGGCGTTGACATTCTGTGCCATCGTCGGAGCGCTGAAAATTGTCCGGCGGAAATTTTTCTCAAGCCGGTCAGAAATATAAGACCAAAGTTGGACAACCTCTTGCGCTGACCGACTGTTGGGGTTGACTTCCATCACGGTACGGCCGTCGATCATCGAGCCGGCAAAATCGGTACGGTGATGAACGGTGATCGGTGCGACAGTGCCATGCTGAGACAAGGCTACAGCCGCTTCCGAAGTAATCTTGGCTTTCGGGGTAGCGCCATTGACGACAAACAGCAGGGGTTTGCCAGCCCGTTCACACAGGTCAACGGTGGCGCCGACGGCTCTGAGGTCATGCGGACTCGGGCGGGTCGGGATAACGATCAGTTCTGCAACCGAGATCACGCTCTGGATCGCCATGGTGATGGCTGGCGGGGTATCGATGACCGCCAGCTTGAAACCCTGTTGGCGCAATATCGCCAGATCCGCAGCAAGCCGCGAAACCGTAGTTTGCGCAAATGCCGGTAATTCGGCTTCCCGCTCGTTCCACCAGTCGGCCAAGGATCCCTGCGGATCGATGTCAATCAATACGACGGGGCCAGCCCCGGCCAATTGTGCCTGTACAGCCAGATGACCCGACAATGTTGTCTTGCCGGAGCCTCCCTTTTGCGAAGCCATTGCTAGAACTCGCACGCTATTCCCCTTGTTCAATCACGGCAGAAGTTGCCCGAAAATTTCTATTCGGCTGCTTTTGTGACAGAACAGGTCTAAAATAGGGTTAACAAGTTCGAGGCGAATTTTGCCCGGATGATAATATAATTTACACCATCTCGGCACAGGATTCCTGAACGGCCTCTCCAGTTTTTGCTAGACTTGAAGAGTCCCGGCAGTTTAGCACCATGCAAACGGCTGATATCGCAGATTTTTGAAAATTGATTACCAAGGAATATTCCATGAAAAAAGCCCATCATTCCATCGCTCCGTTGCTCGGCATGGCGCTAATTCTGGTGTCGGCACCGGCCTTGGCGGATGTAAAGGCTGGCGTCGATGCATGGGGGCGTGGCGATTTTCAAACAGCGATCAACGAATGGCGCGGACCTGCCGACAAAGGCGATGCCGATGCACAGTTCAATCTCGGGCAAGCGTATAAGTTGGGCCGCGGCGTTCCTCAGGATCTGGGACAGGCGGAAAAATGGTACAAGAAGGCTGCGGATCAGGGACATCTTCAAGCCAATGACAATTATGGTCTGGTGCTGTTCCAGGCCAACCGCCGCAGCGAAGCCTTGCCCTATTTGCAAGCCTCTTCCGAACGCGGGGAACCGCGGGCGCAATATGTTCTGGGTACCGGCTATTTTAACGGCGATTTTGTCGAAAAAGACTGGATCAAGGCTTATGCGCTGATGACCCGCGCTTCGGCGCAGCAACTGCCGCAAGCAACCACCAATCTTGCCCAGATGGATCGCTTCATCCCGATTGAAGACCGGCGGCGCGCCATCGAGCTGGCCGGTCAGATGGAACAGGACGAGAAGCGCGTCAGAACCGCACAAATTGGCGGCCTGCGGCCAGCACAGTCGACTGGAGTCGTGCAAACCGCGCAATTGCCGCCCTCTGGCCCGGCGACGCCCGATCCAGCTCCGACGCCCGATCCAGCTCCGACGCCCGCCCCAGTTCCGACACCGGGCCCGATCGCTCCCGGCGTAACCTATGCAGCCACTCCGAAACCGGTGCCCGCAGCACCGGTTGCGACGAAGGCTCCGGTCAGCGCTGCGGCAAGCGGAGACTGGCGTGTCCAGCTGGGGGCGTTTAGCGATGAGGATAACGCCAAAAACCTTTGGAACAGCCTCGAAAAGAGCGTTTCTGCGCTGGCCGGATTGCAGCCTTATCTGGTCAAGGCTGGCGGCATCACCCGATTGCAGGCAGGGCCTTTTGCAACCCAGGCGCAAGCGGAAGCGATGTGCAGCAGCGTCAAAGCCGCTGGTAAAGATTGCATTTCAAAACGGCGCTAGGACGCGCTTATTTGGCGATCCACTGGTCTGCGGCAATGCCCTGAATATATAGCAGCGCCGTCAAATCATTATATCGGATTGCCACGTCGGCGGCTTGTGCCGCCTTCGGCTTGGCATGATAGGCGATGCCCAGGCCAGCCCGTTGCAGCATCGGAATATCATTGGCACCATCCCCGACCGCCATGCATAATTCCAGGGGCAGCCCCGCCGCCTGGGCGCCCGATTGCAGCAATTCATCCTTGCGGCTCGAATCGACTATCGGTCCGTCGAGAGCCCCGGTCAGGACACCCTCGCCTTCTCCGAGAATATTGGCATGAAAAGATTCAAATCCAATGGCTTGCGCGACAGGCTTGGCAAATCTTGTAAACCCGCCTGATACGAGAATCGTCGCCGCACCGCCCTGCGCCATGGTCCGGACGAGAATTTCTGCACCGGGCATGATTTTGACCCGTTCATCCAGGCATTGCTGGATGGCCGTTGTATCCAGGCCCTTGAGCAGCGCCACCCTGCCGCGGAGCGCTTCTTCAAAATCCAGCTCGCCGAGCATCGCGCGCTCGGTAATCGCGGCGATTTGCGTCTTGATGCCCGCATAGTCGGCCAGTTCATCGATACATTCGATGGTGATCATCGTGCTGTCCATGTCGGAAATCAGCAGTTTCTTTAAGCGGTTTGCTTCCGGTTGCACCGCGATATCGATTTCCCCGGCCATATTTTCGAGATGGGCGCGCGCGGTAACAGGGTCCCCCTCGAAGAAAATATCCAGCGCCCGCCCGTCGATCCTGTCGGACTGACGGGTGATCGTGGCACCGGACGCGTCGAGACTGGCAATCGCCGATTGAATATCTCTCTCATTCAGGGATAATTTTGCTATGAGCGTGGCGATGAACATGATTTCTCCGAAACAGGACCGAAATGTTGCGCTGGTCGTCGGCCCGACGGCCAGCGGTAAATCCGCCTTGGCATTGGAGATTGCCAAAAAGCAACCCTCGGTGATCATCAACGCCGATAGCGCCCAGGTCTATCGCGACCTCACTATTTTGAGCGCGCGGCCGACAGATGAGGAAATGGACGGCATCGAACACCAGCTTTTCGGCTATATTGATGGCCAAGAGGCCTGTTCTGCAGCGCGCTGGGCCGATGACGCCAAGACGGCAATTGCCGCAGCCCATGCGCGCGACATATTGCCGATACTGGTTGGCGGGACCGGCCTGTATGTCCGGATATTGCTCGATGGCATCGCGCCGATTCCGGAAATCGATCCGGCAATCCGGCAGGACATCAGAAAACTGGAAACATTGGAAGCATATCAGGCGCTGCAGGGTCTCGATCCGGTCTCGGCGGAAAGGCTGAATGCGGCGGACACCACCCGCATCCAGCGGGCACTGGAAGTGGTTCGGTCAACCGGCAAGCCGCTGGACCATTGGCAAAGGAACAAGGTTGGCGGCATTGGCGACACAATCAAATTGCATCCCCTGGTGCTGCTGCCGCCGCGTGAATGGTTGTACCAGCGCTGTGACTTGCGATTGCACGAGATGATAGAACAGGGGGCGCGGGAAGAAGTGGAGCGCCTGCTGTCGCGCAATCTGCCGGCCAATCTGCCGGTCATGCGGGCGATCGGAGTTGCTGAGATCGCCGATTGGCTGGCCGGTGACACAAGCCGGGAAGTCGCAGTGGAGCGGGCGCAAACCGCAACGCGGCAATATGCCAAGCGCCAATATACCTGGTTCCGCAACCAGAGCCCGGCGGAATGGCAGCGGGTAGAGCAGTTATTATGTAACGATAATGAAGATATAATTGAAATATTATTACGCCATTAGCCCTTGACATAATATATTCCGATATGTAGCCAGCCCCCGGATTAACAAAGCCTTGCCTATTGTGTTGCAGTGCATCATGGCGGGCAAACAGCGCAAAACAGACAGTTAATGGAGCATGATGTGGCCGAAAAAAGCGGCGCCGATATATTGGTCGAAACCTTGCTGGACCTGGGAGTGGATACCGTTTTCGGCTATCCGGGCGGTGCTGTGCTTCCCATTTATGATGCGCTTTATCAGCATCCCAAGATCAAGCATATATTGGTCCGGCACGAGCAAGCGGCGACTCATGCTGCAGAAGGCTATGCCCGTTCCACCGGAAAACCAGGTGTCGTGCTGGTGACATCCGGCCCCGGCGCGACCAACGCCGTCACCGGTATTACCGATGCGCTGATGGACAGTATCCCGATGGTCGTCATCACCGGCCAGGTCGCTACCAATCTGATCGGCACAGACGCCTTTCAGGAAGCCGATACGATCGGCATCACGCGCCATTGCACCAAGCATAATTATCTGGTGAAAAAGCCGTCGGATCTCGCGCATGTCGTGCGCGAAGCCTTTCACATCGCGACCAAGGGCCGCCCGGGTCCAGTGGTCATCGACATTCCCAAAAATGTCCAGGTCGCAGCGGCGGAATTCAGCCGCAATGTCGCCACTGGCCATTCCCGCTATCAGCCCCAGACCGAGGGCGATTTCAAGGCGGTCAACGCCGCTGCCGAAATGATCATGAATGCGAAAGCGCCAATTCTCTATACCGGCGGCGGGATCATCAACAGCGGACCAAAGGCCAGCGAAACCCTGCGGGAACTGGCCGAATTGCTCGGATGCCCGGTGACCTCGACGCTGATGGGGCTGGGTGCCTTTCCGGCGTCATCGGACAAATGGCTCGGCATGCTCGGCATGCACGGTACGTTTGAAGCCAATATGGCGATGAACAAGGCCGACCTTGTGGTGTGCCTCGGCGCGCGCTTTGACGACCGTATCACGGGCCGGCTCGATGCCTTTTCGCCGAACAGCAAGAAAATCCATGTCGATATCGATCGTTCGTCGATCAACAAGACCGTAAGAGTCGACCTGCCGGTTGTCGGCGACGTTGGCCGGGTGATGGAACAATTGATCGCGGTGCTCAAGGGCCGCCGCTTTGCCACTCCGGAACATGCCGAATGGTGGTCACGGATCACCGGCTGGCGGGCAACCAACTGCCTTGATTATCCTGAAAGCAAAGAGGAAATCATGCCGCAACTGGCTATTCGTAAGCTGTGGGAAGCGACCCACGATCGCGAACCGATCATCACCACGGAAGTCGGCCAGCACCAGATGTGGGCGGCCCAGCATTTTGACTTTGAAAATCCCAATAAATGGCTGACCAGCGGTGGTCTCGGCACGATGGGCTATGGCTTGCCCGCCGCCATTGGCGCGCAATTGGGCAATCCTGATGCGCTGGTTATCGATATCGCTGGCGAAGCATCGATTCAGATGAATATCCAGGAACTTGGTACAGCCACCCAATATCGACTGCCGGTGAAGATATTCATCCTGAACAATGAATATATGGGCATGGTCCGCCAATGGCAGGAATTGACCTATGAAAGCCGTTATTCAAACAGTTACAGCGATAGCTTGCCAGACTTTGTGAAGCTGGCGGAAAGCTATGACTGGACCGGTATCCGTATTGATGACCCTGCTGATCTTGACGCCGGAATCCAGAAAATGCTGGAAACCGACGGCCCGGTCATGGTCGATTGCCGCGTTGCCAAACTGGCAAATTGTTACCCGATGATCCCGTCCGGCGCCGCCCATACCGAAATGCTGCTAACGGCAGCGGATGTAAAAGGTACGATGGACGACCAAGCAAAGGCGCTAGTGTGATGCATATTCATGAAGAAGCCGTAGAACGGCACGTTCTTGCCGTATTGGTCGACAATGAGGCTGGCATATTGGCGCGGATCGCCGGAATGTTCACCGCGCGCGGCTATAATATCGAGAGCTTGACTGTGGCTGACATCAGCGAAGATCATGCGATCAGCCGGATCACCATCGCCACCAACGGGCCGCCCCATGTGATCGAGCAGATTATCTCACAGCTCGACCGGTTGGTGCCGGTGCACAGCGTTCGTGACCTGACCGAATCCGGGCCGCATGTGCAGCGGGAACTGGCGCTGGTAAAGGTTGCTGGCAAAGGCGAGAACCGGATCGAGGCAATGCGGCTCGCCGACGCCTATCGCGCGCGGATCGTCGATGCCTCGACCGAAAGCTTCATTTTCGAGATCACCGGCGCCCCGGAGAAGATTGAAACATTTGTCGCGCTGATGCGGGAAGTCGGCCTCGTCGAGGTCGGACGAACCGGTGTCGTCGCGGTCGGACGTGGACCGAACGCCGGATAATATCGAATTTAGTCAAACCGTCATTCTGGACTGGCTTCAGGATCTACCCAACGGCTCACGCGGGCCTTGCTATGGAGGCTGAAACAAGTTCAGCATGACAAAAAAAAGGAAAGAAAAGAGAATATGAAAGTCTATTATGACGCCGATGCTGACCTCGGCCTGATCACCGGAAAAAAAATCGCGATTGTCGGCTATGGCAGCCAGGGGCATGCCCACGCCCAGAACCTGCGCGATAGCGGCGTCAAGGACGTCGCCATTGCGCTGCGTGCCGGCTCTGCGACCACGAAAAAGGCCGAAGCGGCCGGGTTCCAGGTCATGACCAACGCCGATGCCGCAAAATGGGCCGATATCGTCATGGTTCTCGCGCCCGATGAACATCAGGCGGCGATTTATGCCGATGACCTGCACGCCAATATGAAAGAAGGCGCTGCTCTCGCCTTCGCCCATGGCCTCAACATCCATTTTGGCCTGATCGAAGCGCGCGCAGATCTCGACATCATCATGATCGCTCCAAAGGGTCCTGGTCATACGGTGCGCAGCGAATATCAGCGCGGCGGCGGTGTACCCTGCCTGATCGCGATTGAACGTGATGTTTCGGGCAATGCCCATGATGTAGCGCTGGCTTATGCCTCAGGCGTAGGCGGCGGACGCTCGGGTATTATCGAAACCAATTTCCGCGAAGAATGCGAAACCGATCTGTTCGGTGAACAAGCTGTGCTCTGCGGCGGGATCACTCATCTCATCCAGGCAGGTTTCGAAACCCTGACCGAAGCCGGATATGCACCGGAAATGGCCTATTTCGAATGTCTGCATGAAACCAAGCTGATCGTCGACCTGCTCTATGAAGGCGGGATTGCGAATATGCGCTATTCCATCTCCAATACCGCAGAATATGGCGATATCACCAGTGGTCCGCGGGTTATCACCTCCGAAACCAAGGCGGAGATGAAGCGGATATTGGCGGATATTCAATCCGGACGTTTCGTGAAGAATTTTGTGCTCGACAATCGGGCCGGACAGCCGGAACTGAAAGCCGCCCGCAAGGCAGCGGCCGCGCATCCGATCGAGGAAACCGGCGCGCAGCTCCGGGCGATGATGCCGTGGATTGGCGCGAACAAGCTGGTCGACAAAGAAAAAAACTAGATCCGGTCTAGACGGGTGGCCTTAAGCGAGGCCACCCGGTCCCGCGCTTCGGCGAATTTCAGCAATTCAGTCGCAACTTCCCGATCACAATTTTGCACCAGTCGTTCGACAGAGTCTTTCAGACTTCTGTCATCGGCAGACATTTTTGCGGCCATCGCCCATCCTGGAAACTGTCGGCGGCTGGTTGTTCCGCTTTGCAAACGGATGATGGCCCGATGACCCGGATCAATTGAAATCCGGGCAAAAGTTGCCTCAACCTTGGCTTCGTCCCCTTCCAGATATTGAAGATAGCGCCGACGATCATAGATCAATATTCCGGTTATACCATCCCGGTCATTGTTGATTTTGGCACGACGCAAAAGGTCATGGACCTCGTCGTCATTCATCTCGCGGGTTGGGCTGCTGATGTAAACCAGGCGATACATTCCCGTCATTCCTTTGATGGTGCAATATGCTTTTAAATCAACAATCTTAAAATATTGCGACTCAAAAGAAAAAGGGCGGCGGGAAGATTCCCACCGCCCTGGCGATTTTCAGACTGGCCTGTTTTCAGCTGGTATAATGTTCGCTTGCATCATGGGTCGGATAATTTTTATCACCTTTTTTGATGAAGCCCGGGATATCCACTTGCCACCGCCTGGCGACATCCTTGCTGAAGTTGAGATATAGTTTGTCGTCGACAATCTTGTACACCTCGGGATCACCCGGCGCGAGCGCATCATTGGCACCGATCGCCCAGGCGCAATAGCCGCCATATTGCGGCACATATTTCATCGGATTATCCTGAAATATTGCTGCATTTTCGGCATTGGCAAAATGATAGTCAAAGCCCTGATAACGCACTTTAAAATCAGCACTGCCCTTGACCGGCGCTGCGTCGATAAAATAGCTGACGGCATCATAGCCGGATAGCGCAAGCGTCTCGCCCTGATTTTTCGTATAGACAGGGCCGCGGGATTCGCCGCCCAGATCAGCAATCAGACCAGAGGACGCGGCCGCAACCTCGCCCGTTTCATTGGTTGATGCCGGTTCGCCAGAACAGGCGGCAACGCTGGTTGCCAATAGGGCAATGGCGACTAGGGATATTTTCATCTAGATTTCCTTCTCAAATTCCAAATTCTGCAAGGCGGGCTGGCCCGCCATCATATCGTTAAACTCAGTCTGATTTCGACGCTCCGGTCAAAAAGGTTTCATGGGAGACAAAAAAATTTGCACCAGCAAGGTTGATTTATCTGGCCGTCCAGATAAAAAGCTTTTCATGACGAGGTTAAAAGCTCTCTCGCTGCTACGACTTATACGCCCTTAGGCGTACCGTTGCTGCTGCCAAAAATGCGCAGCACCCCGCCTAAGGGACGATTTTCCAGAAAATATAAGCAAACCCGCGAATTTGTGCCTTGCGCGCAATTTCCAGCAGCATAAGAGTGAAGCCATGCACCAGAACCCGTCGCAAAAATATCGTCCGTTCCCGCAAATCGACCTGCCCAACCGGCAATGGCCGTCGCGCACCATCGACAAGGCGCCGCGCTGGCTGTCCACCGATCTGCGTGACGGCAATCAGGCGCTGATCGATCCGATGGATGCCCAGAAGAAGCAGCGTTTCTTCGATCTGCTGGTCAAGATCGGCATCAAGGAGATCGAGGTTGGCTTCCCGTCCGCCGGCGCCACCGATTTTGATTTTATCAGCGGCCTCGTCAAATCGGGCAAAATCCCCGATGACGTCATGGTGCAGGTCTTGACCCAGTCCCGCCGCGACCTGATCGAAACCAGCTTTGCCAGCCTCGAGGGCGCGCGGGCGGCGATTGTCCATCTCTACAATGCGGTGTCCCCTGCCTGGCGGGATGTCGTGTTCCGGCTCGACAAGCAGGGCGTGAAGGATATTGCCCGGGAAGGCGCAACCATCTTGCGCGAACAGGCCGAGAAATATCCCGATACCGACTGGCATTTCGAATATTCGCCGGAAACTTTCTCGACCGCCGAACTGGATTTCAGTCTGGAAGTGGTGGAAGCGGTGATGGAGATCATCGAGCCGACCACCGAAAAACCGCTGATCCTCAACCTGCCGGCGACGGTCGAAGCGGCCACCCCCAATATTTACGCCGATCAGGTCGAGTGGATGTGCACCAACATCAGCAAGCGCGAGCATGTCGTGATCAGCCTGCACACCCACAATGACCGGGGATCGGGCATTGCCGCATCCGAACTGGGCCTGATGGCCGGTGCGGACCGGGTTGAAGGCTGCCTGTTCGGCAATGGCGAACGCACCGGCAATGTCGATCTGGTGACATTGGGTCTGAATCTCTACACCCAAGGCGTTGATCCTGAACTCGATTTTTCCAACATGGATGAAATCGTCAAGACCGTTGAATATTGCAATCAGCTGCCGGTTCCGGCTCGCCATCCCTATGCCGGGGAACTGGTCTTTACCGCTTTCTCCGGGTCGCATCAGGACGCGATCAAGAAAGGCTTTACCGCGCAGGAACAGCGCAATGACGAGTTTTGGAACGTCCCCTATCTGCCGATTGATCCGCGCGATCTCGGCCGGGATTATGAAGCCGTCATCCGGGTCAACAGCCAGTCCGGCAAAGGCGGGATCGCCTGGATCCTGGAACAGGACCACGGGCTGAAACTGCCGAAACGGCTGCAGGCCAATTTCAGCCGGACGGTGCAGGAACTGGCCGACGAAACGAGCCGGGAACTGTCTTCCGATGACATCTGGGATGCTTTCCAGAAACGCTATCATCTCGATGGCAGCGGCCCCTATAGTCTGATCGACTATGATGAGCGGGCGACCGGCGGCGAACGTATTTTTGTCGGCAAGATCAAGGGACCCGAGGGTGAAATCGCGGTCAGCGGTCGCGGCAATGGCCTGATTTCCAGCGTGGTTGACGCGGTTTCTTCGGCGCTTGGCGTGTCGCTCGAAATCATCGACTATAACGAACATGCGCTGGGTTCGGGCAAGGATGCGCAGGCCGCCGCTTATATTGAATGCAAAACCGGCGATGGCAAAGAATTCTATGGTGTCGGTATCAACAGCGATGTCGCCACCGCGTCGGTCGAGGCCTTGCTCAGCGCCGTCAACCGGATTTAAGTGGTCAATTAAAATAACAGTAGAATATGCCACCGCATCGGCTAATGCGGTGGCATGTTTTTTCAAAATCGGGGTTATCATGACTTTACCAGCCATTTTTGACAATCTTCGCCTGCCGCTTATCGGCTCACCCTTGTTCATCGTGTCCGGGCCGGAGCTGGTTATTGCCCAGTGCAAGGCTGGCATCGTTGGCAGCTTCCCTGCCCTCAACGCCCGTCCGCAGAGCATGCTCGATGAATGGCTGCACCAGATCACCGAAGAACTGGCGGAGTGGAACCGGGACAATCCGGACAAACCGGCGGCACCGTTTGCGGTCAATCAGATCGTCCACAAATCCAACGACCGGCTCGATCAGGACATGGCGACCTGCGCGAAATGGAAAGTGCCGATCGTAATCACCTCGCTGGGCGCGATTGAAGACCTCAACACAGCGGTAAAAGGCTGGGGCGGCATCGTTCTGCATGATATTATCAACAACCGCTTTGCCCACAAGGCGATCGAAAAAGGCGCAACTGGCCTTATTCCGGTTGCCGCTGGTGCCGGCGGCCATGCCGGCACTTTGTCGCCGTTCGCATTGATGCAGGAAATCCGCGAGTGGTTCGATGGCCCGGTCGCGCTCTCAGGTTCGATTGGCAATGGCGCGTCGATTTTGGCGGCCCAGGCAATGGGTGCCGATCTCGGCTATGCCGGCTCCGCCTTTATCGCGACGAAAGAAGCCAATGCCGATCAGGGCTACAAGGAAGGCATTGTCGAAGGCAAAGCCGCCGACATCGTCTATTCCGACCTGTTTACCGGCGTGAAGGGCAATTATCTGCGCCAGTCGATCGAAAATGCAGGCCTCGACCCCGACAATCTCCCGCAGGGCGACTATAAGACGATGAACTTCGGTTCTGGTGGCAATACCGAGAAAAAGGCCTGGAAAGACATCTGGGGCTGCGGTCAGGGCATTGGGCTGATCAACGACGTGATGAGCGTTCAGGACATGGTCGACCAGTTTACCCGCGAATATCGGGACGCGCGCGAGAGCCTGAAAACCCGGTTCAATTATTGAGCCGAGCTTCGTTCGGAGATATCCTGTCAGTCAATCAATCCGGATTCGGAGAAGCTTGCTGAACGGAGGACGAATCGCCAGAGACGTTAATTGGTCCATAGCTGCCAATAGCAATCCTGCCGCCGACCAGGCCGACGAACAGGAATAGAATGAGCAGCCAGATCAAGAATATGCCGCTGGTGATCCGCCAGTTTCTGGGCGGCAATCCCTGAACGAGAAATGTAACAATGCCGGCCACATTGATGCACACCAGATTTGTTGCCAGCAAGAACAGCGCCTTGAATCCCAGCATGTGATCGCCGCTGCCAAAAAATAATCCGGCGGCGGCAATCGGCGGCACCAGCGCGACTGCGATCATGACTCCAACCAGCGAGAGCGAGGCACCCCGACTGAACGCGAGGACACCGGCGGCACCGCAGGCCAGCGCGAGTGCGATATCGGCGGGATGCACTATCGTGCGGTTTCTGAGTTCTGGCACCAGCGGATTGACCTCGATGAACATGCCGAGCAGGAATGTGAAAGCCAGAGCGGCAAATATCCCGACAACCAGCGTGCTAATCGCATGGCGACCCAGCGCCGAATCCCCCAGTGTAGCGGCCATCGCCATGGCCATGGTCGGACCGAGCAGCGGGGCGATGATCATTGCGCCGATGACCACGGCTGTCTGACCGCTGTGCATACCCAAAGCCGCGATCAACGCGGAAAGGATCACCGTCAGCAGATAGTTGGGACGCAGTTCCAGACTGGCTTCGATATCATCATAAAGCTCATTGGTGCTGATCCGGTCACGGGTGAAGAAAACTTCCAACCGGGTCGGTGGTTTCTGCTCGCCGGAACCGGCAGGGACGATTGCCTCCAATTCAGGGATTTCTGGCAAAACCGCCTCGACCTGCAGGACAAGCACCGAAAAACCTTCACTATCCTTGAAATTCGCGTCCAGTTCGGCGATCAACGCTTCAATCGCCCGGCCTGGCACAACGCAGGAGAATTTTTCGAGACCTCCCAGAACAGCTTCCTGCCAATAGCGGCTGCAATGTTTTTCAATGACTGACTTTGCCCGCGGGACTTCCGTGTCGGGTACGATTATTTGAACCAGCCTTGCCGACATATTGGGTCCCTTCCGCCAGCGAGGCGATGGAAAGGCACAAAGAATTCAAACCAGATCAGGTCAAGCCTGTATCTCTTTATCGATGTTACCTTCGGCGCCGATGGCTCGTTACATTTCTCCGCGCTCGCGCCGCAGCGCGAACCATTTTTCGACGTTGCGGTTATGCTCTTCCAACGTATTGGCGAACACATGGCCGCCTTTGCCATCGGCGACAAAATAAAGCGCTTTGGTATCCGCCGGATTGAGTACGGCTTCGATTGATGCGCGACCGGGATTTGCAATGGGACCCTTGGGCAAGCCGACCATCGCATAGGTATTATAGTCATTGACCTGTGCGATTTCCGACTGCCGGATCCGGCGTCCCAGCGGCTTTCCCCGGGTGATCGGATAGATGATGGTCGGATCTGCCTGCAGCATCATATTCTTGCGGATGCGGTTGCTGTAAACGCCCGCTACGGTGGGTCTTTCGCGTGCCAGTGCCGTTTCTTTCTCGACGATCGCTGCCAATATAATGGCTTCTTCGGGCGTCTTGACGATCGTGTTTGACGATCGCTTCGGCCACAATTCTGCAATCGTATCCTGCATCGCCTTTTGCATGCGCAGCAGCACGGCCGCCCGTTGCTCGCCGCGTTCAAAACTGTAGCTGTCCGGCAGGATGGATCCTTCCGCTGGCACCGGAATATCGCCCTTGAGCAGTTTCTCGGCCATCAGTTTTTCATAGACGATGATTGACGGGGTGCCTTCCGGAATGGTCAGCAGGCGTAGCACCGCTTTGCCGCCCTGCAGAATATCCAATATCAGCGCGTTACTGGCGCCGGCCGGGATTTCGAATTCTCCGGCCTTGATCGGTTCCGATCCGCCCAGAATTTTGGCCCGGGTCAAAAAGGCATCGGCGGATTTGATCACACCTTCCGATTCCATGACCTTTGCGGCCATGGCCAGGCTCGAACCAGATTTGATGACGATCGTGCGCTGATTTTCCAGCGGTCCGCTGGCGTTCCAGCCATAGAGGAAATTCCCCGCCAGCAGGACTGCAATGATCGCCGCTGCCACCAATATCAGGCAACCGAGACGGCGCATGATATTAGATGGCTTTCATGATGATACTGGCATTGGTGCCGCCAAAGCCGAAACTGTTGCTCAGCACGGCTTTCACTTTGCGCTTTTTGGCAAAATGGGGAACCAGGTCGACGCCTTCACAACCTTCATCCGGATCGTCGAGATTGAGCGTTGGTGGGACGATCTGATCCCGAATGGCCAGAGCGCAGAAAATAGCTTCCACGGCTCCCGCGCCACCGAGCAAATGGCCGATTGCTGATTTGGTTGAGCTCATCGACATTGTCTTGAGATCATCCCCGAACAGACGCTTGACCGCAGCCAGTTCGATCGTATCGGCCATGGTGGATGTGCCATGCGCATTGACATAATCGATATCAGCGGTGGTCAGTCCCGAGCGTTTGAGGGCCATTTCCATCGACCGATAGGCGCCGGTGCCATCAGGATGCGGTGCTGTGACATGATAGGCGTCGCCGGACATGCCATAGCCGATAACTTCGCAATAGATTTTGGCACCGCGGGCCTTGGCATGTTCATATTCTTCCAGACAAACGACGCCTGCGCCCTCACCCATCACAAATCCATCGCGGTCCTTGTCATAGGGCCGGGAGGCTGCCGTCGGGTCATCGTTGCGCTTGGTGGACAGTGCCTTTGCCTGCGCAAAACCGGCGATTCCAATCGGACAAATGGTCGCTTCCGCGCCGCCGGCCAACATCACATCGGCGTCATCCAGGGCAATCATTCGCGCGGCATCGCCAATACTGTGGGCCCCGGTAGAACAAGCGGTCACGACCGCATGATTCGGCCCCATCAGACCATATTTGATCGAAACCTGGCCAGAAATGAGATTTATCAGACGTCCATGGACAAAATGCGGGCTGACCCGGCTTGGTCCACGTTCATATAATACGATCGATTCTTTTTCGATTCCCGGCAATCCACCGATCCCGGAACCGATCGAACAGCCGGCGCGCAGCCTTTCTTCCTCTGGCATATCCGTAAGGCCAGCATCTTCAAGCGCCTGACCGGCCGCATCGATGCCGTAAATGATGAACGGATCCACCTGCCGCTGAACCTTGTGGTCGACGCGCAGATTTGGATCGAAACCATATTCATGATCGGCCGGCTTGACCTCGCAGGCGATATGGCATTTTTGATCTGATGCATCAAAACGGGTAATCTTTCCCGCGCCCGACTTGGAAGCCAATATATTGCTCCAGGTCGTTTCCACATCTCCGCCCAGCGGCGTTACCAGGCCCATTCCGGTTACAACTACACGGCGCATATCATGCCTCTCCTTGCGGGCTTCCCCTGCCCGAAATCAAAAACGGCCACCGGTTCAGGACATTCCTCCCGGGCCGGTGAGCCGCTTTACTGTCTTCCAGCGATCATTGGCCCCGAGGCGTGCCCTATTCCCTGGCAGCACCTCAAAATCAATTAAGCCTTGTTTTTGTCGATGAAATCGATGGCGTCTTTGACAGTGCCAATTTTTTCGGCTGCATCATCAGGAATTTCGACGCTGAATTCTTCTTCAAACGCCATAACCAGCTCAACAATGTCGAGGCTGTCAGCGCCCAGATCATCGATGAAAGCAGCTTCTTCGGTCACTTTGTCGGCTTCAACACCCAGATGCTCAACAACGATCTTTTTTACGCGGTCTGCAGTCTCACTCATGAGAGGTCCTTTTTGTTACAAATGAATTTCAATTTCGTCCTAGTGCGGTGGCGCGCGCCTTGCAAGTGTCCGTGAAGTCGAAATCGCACAGGAGATCAAATTTTTAGGCAAAGGCCTAGGAAATCATCGCCATACCGCCATTCACGTGCAAGGTCTGGCCGGTCACATAAGCGGCCTCCTTGCTGGCCAAATAGACCACGGCGGCACCGATATCGTCGCCGCTGCCCATTTTGCCTGCCGGAATCTTGCGATTGATCTCTTCTTTCTGGGCATCGGTCAGCGCATCGGTCATCGGCGATTCAATGAATCCGGGCGCGACGCAATTGACGGTGATGCCGCGCGACGCCAGTTCCTGCGCCAAAGCCTTGGACATGCCGACCAGGCCTGCCTTGGACGCGACATAATTGGCCTGTCCCGGATTGCCGGTCGCGCCGACAACCGAACTGACCGAGATAATCCGGCCATGACGCGCCTTCATCATCGGTCGGGCAGCGGCGCGGATGAGGCGGAAGGCCGATTCCAGATTGACCCGGATAACGTCGGAAAAATCTGCATCCGACATGCGCATCACCAGTCCGTCGCGCGTGATACCGGCATTGTTGACCAATATGTCCAGCTTGCCGAGCTTTGCCACCGTATCCGGGACCAGAGCATCGACTTCTTCCGCTTTGGAAAGATCGCAAGGCATGACGATATGGCCTTCACCGGCCATTTCGGGAATCATCTCCATCAGCACGTGCATGCGCGTGCCCGAAAGTGCGATTGTTGCGCCTTGCGCGGCGAGGGATTTGGCAATTGCCGATCCGATTCCTCCCGATGCTCCGGTTACCAGAGCGGTCATTCCGCTTAAATCAAACATTCCAAATTCCTTCAAAATTCAAGATCAAAGAGCCAGATAAAACAGATCGATTGCTGCTGCTACAGAGTTTTCAGAAAGGCCTCGATATCAGCCAATGAGACCAGGCTGACGGCTTCGGCTTCGGGCGCAATCCGTCCTACCATTCCGGTCAGGACCTTGCCGCCAAATTCGACAAATTGATCGACGCCGGCTTCCGCCATATTGCCGACCGATTCCCGCCAGCGCACGGTTCCGGTCACTTGCTGGACCAGCAGATTGCGAATTTCATCAAGGTCGAAGACCGGAGCTGCGGTGACATTGGCAAAAACCGGCACAACCGGCGGGAATATGCTCGCTTCTGCCAGCGCTTCTTCCATGGCCTCGGCTGCCGGAGCCATCAGGGAACAGTGGAACGGCGCCGACACCGGAAGCAATATACCGCGCTTGATACCATGATCCTTGACCGCCGCAATGGCGCGTTCAATCGCACCCATATGCCCTGAAATCACCACCTGAGTCGGGTCATTGTCATTGGCCACGGTACAAATTTCACCCTGCGCCGACGCCTTGGCCAGCGCCGATGCCTTTTTGATATCCGCACCCAACAAGGCCGCCATGCCGCCCTCGCCCACCGGCACGGCTTTCTGCATCGACAGGCCGCGCAATTTCAACAATTCTGCGGTTGTCGTCAGGTTCAGCGCGCCGGCTGCACACAGGGCGCTATATTCGCCAAGGCTGTGGCCAGCGACGTAGCTGCACAGATCCCCCAGCGATTTACCGCCATCCTTTTCCATCACCCGCAACGTCGCGATGGCATTGGCCATGATCGCCGGCTGGGCATTCTCGGTCAGGGTGAGCTGATCCAGAGGGCCGTCGCACATCAGCTCAAACAGATTCTGCTCCAGCGCGTGATCGACTTCTTCAAAAACTTCACGGGCGGTGCTGCTCGCCTCGGCAAGCGCCTTGCCCATGCCAACCGCCTGGCTACCCTGTCCCGGAAAAATAAATGCGCGCATGATGACCCCCAATTGCAAAATATCATGCGGAATTAGGGAGGATTGACCGGTCATGCAAGCGTCGCCGTAGCGTAGTAAAAGCATTGCGTAATTTTAATCGTCTGATTAAACCCCCTGCATGATCGATGAAACGTTCCAGCAAAAGCTTGCAGAATATTGTGGCAAAACCTTCGGTGCCGGCGGTGAACTGACAGAAGTGCATCGGCTGTCGGGCGGCGCGAGCATGGAAAGCTGGGCGTTTTCCTTTGGTGGCGAGGAATATGTCCTGCGCCGCCTGCCCAGCGGCCTGTCCCCGGATGATGACGGGTTGCGCGGAGTCCCGCTCGCCACGCAGGCGGATGTCATCGAACTGGCACGGACGGCCGGAGTCACCGCCCCCCAGGTTCGCGGTCGGCTGAAACCTGGCGATGGTCTGGGCGAAGGCTTCATCATGACCAAGGCGGAGGGCGAAACCCTGCCGCATAAAATTCTCGGCAATCCGGCCTTTGCCGAAGCCGAAAGCCGGTTGACCGAACAATGCGCCAGGGAATTGGCCGCAATTCACCAGATCGAGATAGGCCCGCTGCTCCAATCGCTGGAATATTTTTCACCCGCTGACCTGATTCGGGTTCAGAAAGAAAAATATCACGAAATTGGCGGCCAAATGCCGATCTACGAATATGCCTTTCACTGGCTGGAACAAAATGCGCCCGATGCCAGCGACAAATATCTGGTCCACGGCGATTTCCGGATGGGCAATCTGATGGTCGACCAGCAGGGCCTGTCGGCGGTGCTCGACTGGGAACTGGTCCGGCTGGGCGATCCGGTGCAGGATCTGGCCTATCTGTGCACGCCGAGCTGGCGATTCGGTCATTATGAAAAGGCCGCCGGTGGCTTTGACAGCGCCGAATCCTTCTTGGCAGCTTATGCCACCGCCAGCGGCGCCGAGGTTGATCCGGACCGCTTTCGCTTCTGGCTGATCTATTCCACCCTCTGGTGGGGAGTCGCATGCATGGTGATGGGCCAAATCTGGCGCAGTCATGCCGACCGCTCGCTGGAACGCACGGTGATCGGCCGCCGCGTGTCCGAGGTGGAGATTGATCTGGCCTTGTTGTTCGAAGAGATTTTGCCCGATAGCATAGCCACCCCGCTCAACTGGTCGGTGCCCGAAGCGGAAAGCGTGACCGGCGAGACCGGCTATGGCGAGCTGCTGACGGCGCTGGACGAATGGAACGCCAAGCAAGTATTGCCCGGTCTGCAAGGTCATGACAAATTCCAGTCCCGCGTCGCTGGCAATGCCCTCGGCATCGCGCGGCGGCAGGTGGAATGGGGCCCCGGTTTCCGGGATGCCGCCCGCGCCAGGCTCGCTGCTATCGGTTATGATCATCGACAGCTTTGCAGCGGACTTTCAAAAGGTGACATCGCGATAACCTCCGCAGCTGTCTGGGACCATTTGCGGCTGTCCGCGCTGGAACGGCTGTCCATCGATCAACCCAAATATGCCGGCCTGAAAGTCGCACTCAACAAATGGAGCTCAACATGACCAATTTTGAAATCCCGCAGGACATTGAAGATTATCTGGACGTGCTCGATGCGTTCATCGAGGCCGAGATCAAGCCGTTGGAGCAGCGCGATGACAATATCCGTTTCTTCGATCACCGGCGGGAAGATGCGCGGACCAATTGGGAAAATCAGGGCCTGCCAACCGAGGAATGGGAAGCGTTGCTGGTGGAAATGCGGCAGATCGCCGATGCTGCCGGTCATTTCCGTTACGCCTTGCCCGAGGAATTTGGCGGCCAGAACGGCACCAATCTCGGCATGGCGCGGATCCGCGAACATCTCGCGCACAAGGGACTCGGCCTGCACAACGACCTGCAGAATGAAAATTCGATCGTCGGCAATCTGGTGCAGCCGCTGATGCTGCGCGACTTTGGCACCGAGCAGCAGAAGCGCGATTATATCCCGGCAATGCTGGCGGGCAAGATGGGCTGGTGTTTCGGCCTGACCGAAGAACATCATGGCTCCGATGCGACCTGGATGGACACGACGGCGGTGCCGGAAACCCGCGACGGGGTCGATGGCTGGCTGATCAACGGCAACAAGATGTGGACCACCGGGCTGCACAAGGCGTCGCATGTGATGACCTTTGCCCGGCATAGCGGCAAGGATGGCGACGCGCGCGGCATTGGCTGTTTCATCGTGCCGGTTGATGCCGAAGGCTTTGAAATCGGCGAATATATGTGGACATTCAACATGCCCACCGATCATCCGAAATGTTCCTACACCAATGTATGGATTCCTGCCGATGCGGTGCTCGGCGATCTCGACATGGGCCTCGCCTGCGCCCAGCATTTCGTCCATGAAAACCGGATCCGCCAGGCCGCCTCATCGCTCGGCGCAGCGCAATATTGTATTGATGAGTCGGTCAAATATGCCGGCGAACGCAAACCGTTTGGCAAGCCCTTATCGGTCAATCAGGGCATTCAATTCCCGCTTGTCGAACTGCACACCGAGGCGGCGATGCTGCGCCAGCTGATCTACGCGACGGCTGCGAAGATGGACACCATGCCCAAAACAGATGTCGCCCAATATCTCTCGGCCCAGGTCAGCATGTGCAATTATCGCGCGAACCGCCTGTGCTGTGATGCGGCTGACCGGGCGATGCAGGTCCACGGCGGCATGGGCTATTCCCGCCACAAGCCGTTCGAGCATATCTACCGGCATCACCGCCGCTACCGGATCACCGAGGGCGCGGAAGAAATCCAGATGCGCAAGATTGGCGGCGATATGTTCGGCTTTTTGAACAAGAAGAAATAGTGGCAATCTGACGTTGCATCGTTAAATTGGCCATTCGATATTTGATCAGGGAATTTCACAAAATCAGGTAGTTCAGACGATGCAGGAAAAGTTGATTGACCGTATTTATGAATGTTCCGTGGTTCCGGAGCTTTGGCCTGCTGTTCTGGATGAACTGGCGATATTGACCGATTCCATCGGCGGCATGCTTTTCTCGGCCCGCAAAGCGGTGAACTGGACCGCTTCACAAAATGTGTTCGATGCGTTTGAGACCTATGTCAAAGATGGCTGGTTGGGAAAATGTCCCCGCCGGATGTGCATGATCGAAAAATCCCAGCCGACATTTTTCGTCGAGCAGGATTTCTGGAGCAAAGAGGAACTGGCCAATAATCCCTTTTACCGGGATTTTTTCCATCCGCGCGGTCTGGGCTGGTCGGCGGGAACGCTTTTGCAAATGCCGACGGGCGACAATATTGTCTTCAGCATCGAACGCCAGCTGGAACAGGGGCCGATCGAGCGAAATCACGTAGACCGGCTGAATGCGCTGCGTCCCCATTTGTTGCGCAGCGCCTTTGTCTCGGCAAGGCTGGGCCTGCAACGCGTGCAGGGCGCCAGCGAAACCCTTTCCAGATTTGGTCTGCCGGCTCTGGTTCTGGATGCCGAGGGCAAGTTTGTCGAAGCCAATGACCGGGCACAATCCGTCACCGACCATGTGAAATTCAACGAGCCAGGCCGGCGTGTGGCTTTTTCGGATCGTCGCGCGGGGGCTTTTTTGACCAGCGCACTGGAAAAACTGAATGGCGTTTCTGCCACCGACAGCCTTTCCTTTCCGATCCGCAACACAGATGGCAATGCGGCTTTCGTTGGCCATGTCATGCCAATAAAGCTGGCGGCCCATGATATTTTTGCCAATAGCTATGCGCTGTTATTCTTTACCCCGCTCGACCAGACACGGGCGCCGTCGACTGACTTGATGCGAAGCCTGTTCGACTTGACGATGGCTGAAACCCGGATTGCCAAGGGTCTGATGCAAGGCCAGACGCTGACCGAGATCGCCGCAGACGGTGACGTGTCGATCACAACCGTGCGATCACAGTTGAGCAGCATCCTCGAAAAAACTGGTTGTGGCCGGCAGGCGGAACTGGTCGGCCTGCTCGCCAATATCGCGCTTGGCCAAAGCGACGAGACCCAGGACAGATAAGCGCCTGACGCAGGTGTGAAGGCAATCGACCGCCGCTGTCGCTGCGTTCCAATGATCAATTATATTCCCGGCCTTCATTCATTTGAATGATGAAACGGCTTTTATCCCAGCACATAGATAGTCGCACGGTTCCTCTGAGGGGGACCATGTTTTTCAACATGAAAAACTGTTTCATTCGCAATGGGAGCAAGAATATCATGATCAGGTCAATATTTGTTTCAACATCCACCATCGCCTTTGCGGCGATAATCGCCAGCAGCACACCGGCCCAGGCGGCAAAGAGCGCACCGGTTGAACTCACCCATTGCGATTCAAGCTATGGCACGATCGCCGTGGTCGATGGCGACACCCAGGGCTGGAGCAAATTCGGACTGGGCAGTCCCCGCGAACTGGTGGCAGCCATTGCCCGGGAATCCGGATGTTTTGAGGTTCATAGTGCGGCGAGCGCAGCACCGGCCAATTTTCTGGTCAATGTGATCGCCGGCGACAAGGAAGAAGTCGATCAGGGCATCCAGACCGCCAAGGGCCTCGCGACAGACGCTTTCGTCCGTTCGGGCGCAGCGGGACAGATGTTGGGCAGTGTTCCGGGAGCCGGCGCGCTGATCGGCATGTTCGGTGGCCTTGGCGGCAAGAAAAAGGTCGTCGCCGCTGGTATCCGCGGGGTCAGCCCGGCCAATGGCCAGACCCTGGTAGCGGGCACCGGAGAGGTCAAAAAATCCACCTTGTCTTTTGCTGGCAGTACCCCCTGGGTCGCTGGAGCCGATGCCGCCGGCTATGCGGCTTCCAAAAATGGCAAAATGCTGACCGAGGCCTTCATCATCGCTTATAACAGCGTCGTCTCTCAGGCGGGTGCATTGTCAGCGGTGGAGACAGCAGCACCTGCAGCCAAAGCGAGCGCAACATATACCGTTGTGGTAGATACGAATCTATACGCCAGAGCAGATGCCAATGCCGACACGGTGCGCGCATTGCGTGCAGAAACAGAATTGACACCGACCGGCAACAAGACCGGGCTGTTTGTCGAGGTCAGCGACAATTACGGTACGAAAGGATGGGTTTCGGTGGAAGACTTGCGATAATTGCGACCCGATCGCCAGATTCCATCGTTGAAGGGCGCTTTCCGACCGGAGAGCGCCCTTTTTTCTGATACTATATCCGAGCAGCTTTAGGGTAAAACTGCACTAAAATCCCCACCATGGCCGCTTTGTTGACCATGATATCTATGGTCTCGCTGGCCCGGGCCAACCGCTTGAATGAAACAATAGCGACATTTTCATCGCTCACATCGCAAACGATCATTATGTGTTCCATCTACGGCCCTTGCATTCGGCCATCAATTCCGCCATAGGCGCCGCTTCCGCGTGATTGGGTCCGCCCGAATCGCACGGAAAACGAAGAAAGCCGGAGGGGCGTCAGCATGGTGCGGCGTCAGCGATCGGCGGTAAATGAAGGAATGATTGCATGCCAATGTATGAGCATGTCTTCCTTGCGCGACAGGATCTGAGCCAGTCTCAGGTTGATGCTCTTGCGCAGGAAGCCACCAAAATTGTAGAATCCAATGAAGGCAAGGTCGTTTTGACCGAAACCTGGGGCCTGCGTACGCTCGCCTACAAGATCCAGAAGAACCGCAAGGCACATTATGTCATGCTGCGTCTCGATGCACCAGGCAGCGTTATCCTGGAACTCGAGCGCCAGACCCGGATCAACGAAGATGTCATCCGTTTTCTGACCCTCCGCGTCGACGAGCATGAAGAAGGCCCGTCCGTGATGATGCGCAAACCGGAACGCGAACGCGAACGCAAACCGCGCCGCGATTTCGACAAAGATTAAGCCAGAGAAGGAGTTAAAACATGGGACGTCCATTTTTCCGTCGCCGCAAAAGCTGCCCCTTTTCCGGCAAGAACGCAAAACCCATCGACTATAAAGACGTGAAGACGCTGCAGGGATTCATTTCCGAACGCGGCAAGATCGTACCAAGTCGTATCACCGCAGTTTCCGCCAAGAAGCAACGCGAGCTCTCCAGAGCCATTAAACGCGCCCGCCATCTTGGCCTGCTGCCGTATCTCGTGAAGTAGGAGCGAAACAATGGATATTATTTTGCTCGAACGAGTAGAGAAACTGGGAAACATTGGCGACATCGTCACTGTCAAAAACGGCTATGCCCGCAATTTCCTGCTGCCCAACAAGAAAGCCTTGCGCGCCAACGCGGCGAACAAGAAGGTTTTTGACGCCAACCGCCAGCAGATCGAAGCGGACAATGAAACGAAGCGCACAGAAGCCGAAGCGGCATCCGGTAGCATCGATGGCAAGCAGATCGTACTGATCCGCGCATCGTCTGCCAGCGGCCAGCTTTATGGTTCCGTGTCGGTTCGCGACATTGTCGAAGCGCTGAACGCCGACGGCAAAGGCACCGTGGTCGAGAAGAGCATGGTCATCCTGGAAAAACCGATCAAGACACTCGGCGTTTTCGATGTCCGCGTTCGTCTCCACCCAGAAGTCAGTGTCAACATTCAGGCCAATGTCGCCCGTTCGGATGACGAAGCTGATATGCAGAAGGACGGCGTCGACGTGATCGCCCAGATGTTTGAAGATGATCAGGCTGAACTGGCCGCCGCGGCCCTTTCGCCCGACAGCGAAGACCTGGGTGACGAAGATGGCGCTCAAGAAGCCGGCGAAGAAGCTGCTGAAGCGGCTCCGGAAGCTACCGAAACAGCAGAGCAGGACGATACCGAAACCAAGGAATAGTCCTATTCTGACTTTGATTTGGAAAGCCCGGGTCTGGAACGTCGCAAGACGGTTCACCAGATCCGGGCTTTTTCATTGGAGGCTGGGTTGAACAACGATTGGCAGTCCGCTTTTGCACAGAATGCTGCGCTCTTTCCGCATCTCGCTGATCTGCAGAAGGATCAAGTCCTGCTATCGACGATGAGCGAGACGGCCTTCCGCCAAGCCAGCTTTCTCGACCAGCGTCTTTTTACCCCCGATCTCCCACGGCAGATCGTTGCCTGGGCGGATGTCGCGGCGGTGCCGTTACCGCCGCTCCCAAAACCCCAATATATTTTTCACGTCGGCCATGTCGGATCAACTCTGATTTCGCGGCTGTTGGGCGAACTGGACGGCGTGCTCGCGCTGCGGGAACCGGCGATATTGCGGCAGCTGGCCGACATCCATGTAAACAAGCCAGCTGATATTAACTGGACAATCGACGAGCACAGCGAACGACTTGCGCAGGTGGAACACTGGCTGTCCCGCGTATTTCACGCCGACCAGCGGGCGATGATCAAGGCGAGCAGTTTTGTCAGCCCGCTCGCCCGGCCTCTTTTGGCCAACAAGGGCACGGCGCTTTTCCTGTTCGCCGCGCTTGACCGCTACCTGGAAACCATTTTGGCCGGGGAATCTTCAAAGCAGGAGGCGGCAGCATTGACCGATCTCAGGCTGTTCCGGCTCGAGCAACATTGCGGCCAGCCTTTGGACGGGAAAGATACGCTATCGCTTGCCCAGACCGCCGCGCTGGGATGGCTTTGCGAGATGGTGACACTCTGTGATGCCGAGTATCATTGTCCCGCAGCAAGCATCGCGTGGATGGATTTTGATGATTTTCTGAGCCAGCCCGCCGAGCAATTGCAGATAGCAGCCAAACATTTTGGACAAGAGCTTTCCCCGGAAGATTCCCAGAGCCTGGTTTCCAGCCCGATCATGACCAGCTATTCCAAGGCGCCCGAATATGATTACAGCGCATCGCTGCGGGAAGAGCTTCTGGCCGAGGCAGCGCAAATTCATGCTGACGATATCAGGCAGACACTGCTATGGGTCGATCAATTGGCGCGGCGCTTTCCGAAAGTTGCCGCCGCGATGGCAATAGCGGAAACGAGACGATAATGTTCAAACAGCTCAGCTTACTCGACCAAAGTCAGGTCAATGAACTGAAACAAATTGCCGACAAGGCAAAATTTGTCGACGGCAAGATCAGCAATCCGCACAGCAAGGTGAAGAATAATCTGCAACTGCATGATGTCGAAGGCTATCAGAAATCTTCGACAATCCTGCACGACGCGCTGATGGCCAATCGCGAATTTGTCGATTTCGCATTCCCGGAGAAAGTCGCGCCGCCGCTGATCACACGATATAAGCCGGGCATGAACTATGGGCTGCACGCCGACAGC
Organism: Parasphingorhabdus sp.; assembly: GCF_036964675.1. Lineage (GTDB taxonomy): Bacteria > Pseudomonadota > Alphaproteobacteria > Sphingomonadales > Sphingomonadaceae > Parasphingorhabdus. The sequence goes on from NZ_JBALTF010000001.1 coordinate 110,270, forward strand.
GCGATCATTCCCCTGCCCGACGGTCCGCTCCGCTCCGACCTGAGCTGCACCATTTTCCTGAGCGATGTGAACGACTGCAAGGGTGGCGCACTCCATGTCACACAGGGCGAGGCGGGCATGCGGTTCAAGGGCATTCCGGGCACGGCGATCGTCTATCCATCCTCCACGCTACACGAGGTGGAGCCGGTTACCGAGGGCGAACGGATGGTGGCGATCACCTTCATCCAGAGCAAGCTCCCCGATGTGACCAAGCGCAATCTGCTTTACGAACTGAACGAAGTGGCGGCGCTGGAAGGTCTCAACATGGCGCATGAGAACTACACCCGCCTGCAGGCGGTGCAATATAATCTGATGCGGAAATGGATGCGCTGAGCAGGCTTACCGTCAATAGCCCATCAGGCTCATGACTTCCTTGCGGCTGCGGGCATCTTCCAGAAAACAACCGAACAGCCGACTGGTAATCATCCCGACGCCGGGCGTGCGTACACCGCGGGCGGTCATGCAGCTGTGGCTCGCCTCGATCACCACGGCAACGCCATGCGGCTTGAGATTGTCCCAGATACATTCGGCAACCTCGGCGGTCAGCCGTTCCTGCACTTGCAGGCGCCGGGCGAAACCGTGGAGCACGCGGGCCAGTTTGGAAATGCCAACAACCTTGTCGGTCGGCATATAGGCGATGCTCGCCTTGCCGATGATCGGTGCCATATGATGTTCGCAATGGGAATGGAACGGAATGTCCTTGAGCAGCACCAGCTCGTCATAGCCGCCCACTTCCTCGAACGTCCGCGCCAGATGCATCGCCGGATTTTCTCCATAGCCCTCACAATATTCCTTCCACGCCCGCGCCACCCGTTTCGGGGTGTCGACCAGGCCCTCGCGCTTCGGGTCGTCGCCGGCCCAGCGAAGCAGCGTCCGCACCGCTTCCTGGACCTCGTCGGGTACCGGAAGTTTCTGGGCTTCGCGTTCGGCAAGCGCGTCGACAATGGAGTTGGAATAATCGGCCAAGACAGATCCTTCATTTCATCACATGCAATGCCGACAAACTACGCCAGCGAGGCCCCGTGCGCAAGTGCACCTTGGGACATGGTCTGACAAAAGAGGGAAAGTGGTGCGCCCAGAGAGATTCGAACTCCCGACCCCTTGATTCGTAGTCAAGTACTCTATCCAGCTGAGCTATGGGCGCTAACCAGAGGGTGCAGATAGGGGCTGAATAACCCGCTGGCAAGGCGTTTTTTTGGAAATGACAGTTTCGGCCATGGTCACAAATTTGTTTGAAAATGGCGGAAGTGATAATATTTCCAAACTACCGATGCAGAGAGGAAATCAGATGAAAAATGAAATGAAGCTAAGTGCCGAACTGGACAATGATATTCAATTATTTTCACAATCGGTCGATATGGATGGCGGCGACGCGGAAATTGTTGAGATCAGGCAGAATGACAAATTGCTTGCCCGCTATTGCTCCTGCAACGGCGTCAGGAAAAACTGCCCGGCGCCGCAATCGCCGCATTGCGACTGTACCACCAATCCACCATCGCTAACCTGCGTTTGACACAAAAGCCGACCAGCTATTTTTGCGACAGCGCCGCCTGCGCCGCGGCTAGCCGGGCAATCGGCACGCGATAAGGCGATGCGCTGACATAATCGAGGCCGGTTTTCTCACAAAAGGCGATCGAAGCCGGATCTCCGCCATGTTCGCCGCAAATGCCGAGTTTGATGTCGGGGCGAGCGGCCCTGCCCCGTTCGGCGGCGATTTCGATCAACTGGCCGACGCCCTCGATATCGAGGCTGACAAACGGGTCGCGCGGGAAAATGCCCTTGTCGACATATTGGGTCAGGAAGCGCCCGGCATCGTCGCGCGAGACGCCCAAAGTGGTCTGGGTCAGATCATTGGTGCCAAAGCTGAAAAACTGCCCATGTTCGGCAATCGCGCCCGCCATCAGGGCGGCGCGCGGCAATTCGATCATTGTACCGACCAGATATTCAATCTCGCGGCCCTTTTCGGCGAACACTTCCTTCGCCATCCGGTCGACCACATCCTTCATCAATTCCAGTTCGCGCGCGGTGGCGACCAGCGGGATCATGATTTCGGGAATCGGCGCTTCGCCGCTGGCTTCGGCCACTTCACAGGCTGCTTCAAAGATCGCCCGCGCCTGCATTTCGTAGATTTCGGGATAAGTGACGCCAAGACGGCAGCCGCGATGGCCGAGCATCGGGTTGAATTCGTGCAATTCATTGGCCCGCTGCTTCAGCGTGTCGACGCCGACATCGGCGGCTTTCGCCACTTCCTCGAATTCCGACTGATGATGCGGCAAAAATTCGTGCAGCGGCGGATCGAGCAGACGGATGGTCACCGGCAAGCCGACCATGACCTCGAATATCTGTCGGAAATCATCGCGCTGTTCGGGCAGCAATTTCGCCAGCGCGACGCGCCGGCCCTTTTCGTCGGGGGCGAGGATCATCTGGCGAACCGCGGTAATCCGCGCTGCATCAAAGAACATATGCTCGGTCCGGCACAGGCCGATACCTTCGGCGCCAAAATCGCGCGCCACCTGACAATCGAGCGGGGTTTCCGCATTGGTGCGGACGCCGAGACGGCGGACCTTGTCAGCCCAGACCATCAGCACGCCAAAATCGCCGACCAGTTCGGGCTGGATCGTATCGACACAGCCGGCCATCACCTGGCCATTGCTGCCATCGATGGTCAGCATATCGCCTTCTTTGAGTTCGCGGTCGCCGACCTTCATGACCTTGGTTTCATTGTTGATCGACACGGTGCCGGCGCCGGAAACACAAGGTCTTCCCATGCCTCTGGCGACCACCGCGGCATGTGACGTCATGCCGCCACGCGCCGTCAAGATACCCTTGGCGGCATGCATGCCGTGGATATCCTCAGGCGAGGTCTCGGTCCGCACCAGGATAACGTCATCGCCCATTTCGGTGCGCCGTTCGGCGGTGTCGCTGTCAAACACGATCAGGCCACTGGCGGCGCCGGGAGAGGCCGGCAGGCCGGTGGTCAGCACATCGCGCTTGGCGTCCGGATCGAGCGTCGGGTGGAGCAATTGGTCGAGCGCCATCGGATCGACGCGCATTACCGCTTCTTCCTCGGTGATCAGGCCATCATGGGCCATGTCGACGGCAATTTTCAGCGCCGCCTTGGCGGTGCGCTTGCCCGAGCGGGTCTGCAGCATCCACAATTTGCCGCGCTCCACGGTGAATTCGATATCCTGCATGTCGCGATAATGGCGTTCGAGCAGGTCAAAGACGGTGGCCAGTTCCTCATAGGTCTCCGGCATCGCCTCTTCCATCGACAGCGGCTTGGCATTGGCCTGTTCGCGCGCTGCCCTGGAGAGATATTGCGGCGTGCGGATACCGGCGACGACATCTTCGCCCTGCGCGTTGATCAGCCATTCGCCATAATAAGCGCTGTCGCCGGTCGACGGATTGCGGGTGAAGGCAACGCCGGTCGCGCTGGTTTCGCCCATATTGCCGAATACCATCGCCTGGACATTGACCGCGGTGCCCCATTCGGAGGGAATATCGTTGAGACGGCGGTAGACCTTGGCCCGGTCCGCCTGCCAGCTGCCGAAAACGGCGCTGACCGCGCCCCATAGCTGATCGTTGACGTCCTGCGGGAAAGGCTTGCCCCAGAGCTTTTCAACCAGCGTCTTATATTCCGCGACCAGAGCCTTCCAATGTTTGGACTCCATCTCAGTATCGGTGAAGAAGCCATTGTCTTCCTTGATGATTTCCAGCGCTTCTTCAAATGCATCATGGTCGAGCTGGAGCACGACATCGGAATACATCTGGATGAAGCGGCGGTAGCTGTCCCAGGCAAAGCGTTCGTCACCGGAGGTCCTGGCCAGACCTTCGACGGTGTCATCGTTCAAACCGAGATTGAGCACGGTATCCATCATGCCGGGCATCGAGGCGCGGGCACCGGAGCGCACCGAGACCAGCAGCGGATCGGCGGCATCGCCAAATGTCTTGCCGGTCACCGCCTGGATATGGGCCACGCCCTGCGCGACTTCCGCGTTCAGGCTATCCGGATATTTGCCGCCATCCTGCATGAATCGGGTGCACATTTCGGTCGAAATCGTAAAGCCGGGAGGTACGGGCAAGCCAATATTGGCCATTTCGGCAAGATTGGCCCCTTTGCCACCGAGCAGGTTGCGGGCCTCTGTAGAATCAGCGGGCGCGCCGTCTGCGTCCATGCCGCCACCGAAACGATATACATATTGGGTCATTCAATTGCCTCATCACTGTCCCGCCCCTCCTTTTTAAAGGAGGGGAAAGGGGTGGTTTATGAGGAGGCTGGCTCGATGCCAGTCTCCGAATTTGTGAATGGGGACAGGCCCCACCCCAACCCCTCCCCTGAAGGAGAGGGGCTTTTCGTTCAGTCCCGTTACCGCAAAAAACCGCCGCCAAACTTTACAAACTTTACACTGTTATGAATCAAAACTCTTCTAGCCCTCAATCTGCGAGAAATCAGCGACTTGATGGACGGCGTTGCGGAAGCGTGCCAGCAGGGCCAGCCGGGCTTCGCGCTTTGCTTCTTCATCATCATTCACGGTCACATCCTCGAAAAACTGGTCGATCGGAGCGCGCAGTGCGGCGAGTGCCATCATCGCCTTTTCAAACTCTTCCGCCTCGATCGCAGCGGTCACTTGCGGTTGCGCCGCATCGAGCGCGTCTATCAGGGCCTTTTCGGCCTTTTCGGGCGTGTAGGAAAGGGATTTTGCGGATATTTCGTCATCCTGAACTTGTTTCAGGACCTCGGGAGATCCTGAAACAAGTTCAGGATGACGAGTGTCGGTGTCAAGGCCAGAGGTCGGGAGATGGGCCCCTGCCTCTGCAGGGGCACGGGTGCCGCCTTCCTTCTTCAAAATATTAGAAGCCCGCTTGTAACCGGCCAGCAGGTTCACACCATCCGTAGTTTCCACAAATGCCTGCAACGCCTTCACCCGGGCGAGCAAGCGCACCAGATCATCTTCGCCGCCAAGCGCGAATACCGCATCGATCAGGTCGTGACGGACGCCCGCTTCGCGTTGCTGGACCTTGAGGCGGTCGGCGAAGAAATCCAGGAGGCTTGCGCTCTTATCCCGCAAGAACATATCTTGGTAGCTCACCATACGCTCTACTACGATCATACTTTTGTCGTTGTGATCTAGATCAAAACCTTTTTTGAGCTCAGCGATTCTTTTACCAAATTCGTGCGCTCTTTCTTCTGATTTTATTCGCAATGCCTTACCCCACAAAGGGTGGTCCATTAGTGAATTTGCAGTTGTGCGATATCCAATACGTGCTGACAGATCTATCAACGAATGCAATGATACGGAAATATTAGATTCTATTATTAATTTGATTATGGCTAATGCAGCACGCCTAAGTGCAAACGGATCTTTAGATCCGGTAGGTGTCTCATCAATCGCAAAAAACCCAACCAGCGTATCCAGCTTGTCCGCCAGACTCACATATACGGTCACCGGATCGGTGGGCACATCATCGCCCTGCCCGACCGGCTTGTAATGATCTCTGATTGCGTGTGAGACTTCTACCGGAAGCCCTTGTTTCTCTGCATAATAACCGCCCATCAAGCCTTGCAGCTCGGGGAACTCGCCAACCATTTCGGTGACGAGATCAGCTTTGCAGAGACGTGCAGCCAGTTGAGTCTGTTCTGGGTTGGCACGGAGTAACCCAGTCCCTTCTAAAGACGCCAACCACTCAGCCAACTTGACTACACGCTCTACCTTGTCGGCAACCGTTCCCAATTTCTCATGGAACACGATGTTGCTCAATTTCTTTGCATGATCCTCCAACTTGGTCTTCTGGTCAAGTTCCCAGAAGAATTTGGCGTCGGAGAGCCGTGCGGCGAGGACTTTTTCATTCCCCGCGATAATTGCCTTGCCGCCATCGCTGGCGGCGATATTCGCCGTGCAGACAAAATTCGGGGCCAAAGCGCCCTGTTTGTCGCGGCAGATGAAATATTTCTGGTTCACTCTCGCAGTCAGCTGGATCACCTCTTCCGGAACATCCAGAAAGGCGGGATCAAAGCTGCCGAGCAACGGCACCGGCCATTCGGTCAGGCCGGCATTCTCGATCACCAGACCTTCGTCTTCGACCAGATCCAGTCCGGCATCCGATGCAGCCTTGGCGGCACCGTCGCGGATGATGTTCTGGCGTTCTTCATGATCGACGAGGACGTGGCAGGCGCGGAGTTTTTCGGCATAATCACCGGCATTGCCGATGGTGATCATGCCCTGATGATGAAACCGATGTCCGACAGTATCATAGCCTGACGTCAAGCCGTCAATCTCGCAGGGAACGAGGTCATCGCCGAGGATCGCGACGATGCCGCTCAAGGGCCGCACCCAGCGCAGGCTTTCGGTCGAGACGCTGGCATCGCCCCAGCGCATCGATTTTGGCCAAGGGAAGGCCCGGATAATCGCCGGTATGGCTTCCGCCAGCACGTCGTTCGTATCGCGGCCCGGCTTGTTGATCACGGCGAAATAGGTCGGACGCCCCTTGACGTCACGCACTTCCAGCTGGTCGCGGGTCACGCCGTTCTTGCGGCAGAAACCCTCGACCGCCTGATCGGGTGCCGCTTCCGGTGGCCCCTTGGCTTCTTCGCTGACCGCTTCGGTCTGCGCTGGCAGGTCTTTGGCGATGAGCGCCAGTCGTCTTGGCGTCGAATAGACGGTGATCGCGCCGGCTTTCAGGCCTGCTTCGGCGATCTGCGCGGTGAATAGCCGCTCCAGATCAACGCGCGCCTTGGCCTGCATGCGGGCGGGAATTTCTTCGGAGAGCAGTTCGAGGAGGAAATCGGTCATGATGGCAAACCGTCATTCCAGCGAAGGCTGGAATCCAACCCGGCTTGCGTGGGAGAACCACCCTTGGTTTGGACCCCAGCCTGCGCTGGGGTGACGAGTGACAGACGAATAATCACGCTGCCCATCCGTTCTTGATCATATGCGCTTCACAGCTGCCCTTGGCGAGATCGCGGACGCGGCCCATGTAGCTGGCCCGTTCCTGGACGCTGATCACCCCGCGCGCCTGCAGCAAGTTGAACACATGGCTGGCCTTGATCGCTTGCTCATAGGCAGGAATCGGCAGTTTCTTGTCGAGGCAATTCTCGCACTCTGCGGCCGCCTTGTTGAACAGGTCGAACAGGCTATCGGTATTGGCAACCTCGAAGTTCCACTCCGACATCTGCTTCTCATTCTCCAGGAAGATATCGCCGTAAGTCATTCCAGCACCATTATAATCCAGATCATAAATGCTATCGACGCCCTGGATGTACATGGCCAGCCGTTCCAGCCCGTAGGTTAGTTCGCCGGACACCGGCTTGCAGTCGAAACCGCCCATTTGCTGGAAATAGGTGAATTGGGTGACTTCCATACCGTCGCACCAGACTTCCCAGCCGAGCCCCCAGGCGCCGAGTGTCGGGCTTTCCCAGTCATCCTCGACAAAGCGGATATCGTGGAGCATCGGATCGATGCCGATCACCGACAGGCTGTCGAGATAGAGCTGCTGGATATCTGGCGGCGATGGCTTGAGGATCACCTGATATTGGTAATAATGCTGCAAGCGGTTGGGATTTTCGCCGTAGCGACCATCGGTTGGCCGCCGGCAAGGCTGGGCAAAAGCCGCCTTCCACGGATCGGGACCGAGCGCGCGCAGGGTGGTCGCGGTGTGGAACGTCCCGGCGCCCATTTCCATGTCATAGGGCTGCAGGATCGCACAGCCGCGATCACCCCAATATTCATGGAGTTTCAGGATGATCTGCTGGAAGCTGAGCGGCTTCGTATCGGTCAAGATGAAGACTTTCTTCGCATGCCAAAAAAGGAGGTGCAATATTTACGCGCTGCTTTGGCGAAAGGGCGGCAGAGGGTCAAGGGAGGAATCGGATCGTTGAGGTCAGCATGCAGAAAAGCCCCTCCTCTTCAGAGGAGGGGTTGGGGTGGTGGCGAGACTGCAAGTCGAGCAGCGGCATCGAGCCGCTACTCGCCTATCCCACCCCAACCCCTCCCTTGAAAGGGAGGGGCTTTATCAGATCATTCCGCCGCGACCATTTCCTCAACTCTGGCCACCTTCACCGAAACCGCATTCAAGACGGCATTGCCGGACAGCGGGTCAAAGCGTTCGGTATCGGTCAGATCATTGATCGATACCCCCGGTTTTTCGCGGGCTACCGACAGGCCGACGCCTTTGCGTCCATGACCGAAACCATGCGGTATTGACACCACACCGGGCATGACGTCATCGGTGACCTCGACCGGGATATCGACGCTGTTCACCCGGCTGGTGATGCTGGCCATGTCGCCGTCGGCCAGCCCGCGCGCGCTGGCGTCATCGGGGTGGATCATCAACGTGCAGCGGTCCGGGCCTTTCAGCAGCCGCTTGCTATTGTGCAGCCAGCTGTTGTTCTGCCGGACATGACGGCGACCAATCAGGCGCATGCTGTCCGGTTGCTCATCATCAAGCGAAGCGGCAAAGCGCTGCAATTCGGCAAGAAAATCGGGGTGGGCGCAGAGGATCTTCTTGTCCTCGGTGCGCAGCCGCTCGGCCATGCACGGCCGCAAGGGACCGAGATCGATGCCATTGGGCGCGGCTTCCACCTCGGCCAGCGTCAGACCAGCAGGAGAGCTTTGCAACATGCCGTCGAGCACATCGCGCGGTTCGCGGATATTGGGCACATCCTGCCCGTCCTGCGCCAATATTTCCCGCGCCAGTTCGGCGATAATTTCCCAGTCGGTCTTCTCGCCCTCCTGCAGCGCGAAAATCGCCGGCGAGTAGCTGGCATAGTTGCGGATCGCCAGCGGCCCGAAGAAAAATGGATAATGATCCTTTTCCAGCGGCCCGCAGGGCGGCAATATATAGTCGGCGTGGCGGCTGGTTTCGGTGACATACATGTCGAAGGAAACCATCAGGTCGAGTCTTTCCAGCGCCCGGTCGAGTTTTGCGCCATCGGGCGATGACAAAACCGGGTTGCCGGTGACCACGAACAGCGAGCGGATGCGTTCCTTGTCGTCATCGTCGCGCAGCATCTCATCGGCGAAGGTCACCATCGGAAGCTCGCTCATCACCGATGGCATTTCCCCGCGCACGGTGTCGGCGGTGCGCACCGATCCCCTGCCGACCAGATTGATCGTGTCGAGCGCCGGTTCCGGCACCATCGTACCGCCGACCCGGTCGAGATTACCGGCAGCGATATTGATCACCTGGATCAGCCACTGGTTGAGCGTGCCAAATTCACAGACCGAGACCCCCATCCGGCCATAGATTGCGGCGGGCTGGTCAGCGGCCAGCTGCGCCGCCATGTCCTGCATGGTCTCGACCTTTATGCCGCAATGGGCGGCAAGCTGATCCATATCAAAGCCGGCAATCGCCGGTTCGATCGTGTCCCAGCTGTCATCCAATATCGCATCGAGTCGGGCGGTGTCGGCCAGCCCGGCATCAAAAATGCTTTTCAAAATTCCGATCAACAAGGCTGTATCGGTCCCCGGCTTGACGAAATGATGCGCATCGGCGAGTTTGGCGGTCTCGGTCCGGCGCGGATCGACGACGACCAGCCTGCCATCGCGGGCCTGCATTCCCTTCACGCGTTTCTTGAAATCGGGCACGGTCCAGATGCTACCGTTGGACGCAGCCGGATTGCCGCCGATGATCAGCAAATACTGGCTGCGGTCGATATCCGGCACGGCGGCGAGGCTGACATGGCCGTACATATGATATTGCACGACATGATGCGGGATCTGGTCCAGCGTCGAGGCGGAATAGATATTTTTCAGGCCAATCGCCCGGCGCAAGGTGCTGATCTGGGTGGATATGCCATAATCATGGGCGCTGGGATTGCCCATATACATGGCCGGTTTCGCACCCTGCCCCTTGAGGTCGAGCAGCCGCGCGGCAATTTCGGAAAAAGCCTGTTGCCAGCCAATTTCCTGCCACTGGCCATCGACTTTTTTCACCGGCTTGTGCAGGCGGTCTGGATCATCCTGCAGATCGGCGATCGCGGTCGCCTTCGGGCAAATATGGCCCCGGCTCAGCACATGATTGGGGTTGCCCTTGATCGACAGAATCTCGCGACCCTCGACCTCCACAAGCACGCCGCAATTGGCTTCACATATATGACAGGTGCGGGCGTGGATCGTGCTCATCGAAAAACTCCTTGATTTAATCATCCGGTTAACAGATTTATGCAGCGGTCGCCAGTGCCGCCAGACCATCGGTCAAAATTTGCTGGGCATTTGTTGTCAATTGTTCAATGAAGCCCGTCCCACCTTCTGCCGGAGCAACTATTTCATGCCGCGTAACTGGCTTTTCAACGCCTTGCTTCTTCCGCTCTACCTGTCGCTCACCGCCTGTCCGGCGACCGAACAGGATATTGCCAGCGTCGGCAGCGATGCCGTTGCGGCAACCGCTGATGTACCTGCCGTGATGCCGGATGATGCGGATCCCGCGCTCTGGGTGATCAGGGATGAAGACACGACCATCTATCTGTTCGGCACCGTCCATATCCTGAAGCCCGGCATGACATGGTTCGATGAGGCGGTGAAGAAAAGCTTTGATGCGTCGGACGAGCTGATTGTCGAAATGATCAAGCCCGACCCAGCGGTGATGGCTAACATTGTCAAAGATCTGGCGATCGACAAGACCGGGGTATCGCTGCGCGACAAATTGACCGCAGAAGACCGGGCCAAATATGAAGCTGTGCTGACCCGGCTGAACCTGCCGGTCGCCTCGTTCGACCCGCTCGACCCCTGGTTCGCCAGCGTCAATATTTCGCTGATCCCGCTGATGCGCAACGGATATGCGGCTGATCAGGGTGTCGAGGATGAATTGCTGGCCCAGGCCAAGGCCCGGGCGATCAAGATTACCGGTCTTGAAACACCGAAACAGCAGCTCGGATTTTTCGACAATTTGCCCGAGGAGGTGCAGATCCGCTTTCTCAATTTCACCGTCGACACGATTGATGACGCCGCCGATGGCATGGAACAGATGGTCATCGAATGGGCCAATGCCAATGTCGACGCGCTGGGTGAATTGATGAATGCCGGGCTGGACGACAAGATCCTGTACGAGACTTTGCTGGTCAATCGCAACATCAACTGGGCCGAATGGGTTGAGCAGCGGATGGAACAGCCCGGAACAATATTCCTGGCGGTCGGCGCCGGCCATCTCGCCGGAGACAGCAGCCTGCAGGCGGTTCTCGCGAAAAAAGGGCTTGTTGCAGAACGGATTGAATATTGATTATTCTCAACCCCGGGCTTTCTTTTCCCGGCAATCTCACCAAATAGGTCCCATGCGAATCATATCCACCTTCCTCTCCCTCCTGGCTGCCCTGTTGCTCAGCGCCTGCAACAATGCGCCCGATCCTGTCACCCTGAACACGGTCAAGACCGGCACGCCTGCCCTGTGGAAGGTCAGCGGCACCCAGCCCGGCCAGATCGGTGTGGTCTATATGTTCGGCACGATTCACATCCTGCCCAACGACGTCCAATGGCGCACGCCGACGCTTGAGGCCGCGATTGCCGATTCGGACCAGCTGGTGATTGAAGTGCTTGGACTGGATGACCCCCAGAACGCCGCCAAGATATTTTCCCGACTGGCGGTTTCGCCCGGGCAAGAAAAGCTGGACGCGCGCATCGATCCCTCCTTGCGCGACGACCTCGACCGGATCATCGACGCCTCCAATATTTCCGAGCGCACGCTCAACCGCATGGAAACCTGGGCAGCGGCCCTGTCGCTGGCATCCGCACAGACCAAGGGACTGGGGCTCGATTCGAGCAGCAGCGTCGAGAAAAAACTCCTCGCCCAGTTCAAAGAGGCAGAAAAACCGATTGAGGCACTGGAAACCATCGAGCTGCAATTGGGCTATTTCGACAAGCTTCCCGAAGCGCAGCAGCGCAAGATGCTGGCCAGCGTGGTTGAGGATTCAGCCGATGCCCAAAAAGCCTTTGAAAAATTGTTCAACGCCTGGATGACCGGCAATCTCGAAGAGATTGTGACGCTTTCCGACACCGGGATATTGACCGACGCCAAAACACGCCAATATCTGCTGGTGGCGCGCAATCTGGACTGGGCGGAGCAGCTGGACAAGCGCTTGCAAAAAACCGGCACATCGCTGGTAGCGGTTGGCGCGGCCCATCTCGTCGGACCGGACGCGGTTCAGGAAACGCTCGCGAAACGCGGCTACAAAATCGAAAAAATTCAATAATCAGGGCATTGCATGACATTTATATTTGATCGCGAAACCGCGCTTGTCGCGCTGGAAGACGGGCAATTCACAATCGAGGCGAGTGATATATATCGCAATCCCACTGGCATGGCCTTTGGTGGATGGGTGGCAGCCATTGCTGCCCAGGCCGTCGAAATGCATCCCGAACGCCGTGGCCCGCTGGTGTCGCAGCAGATTATTTTCATGACCGGCGTCGGCCCGGGCGAGGTCAAGCTCTCCGTCAAATTGCTCCGTGCGGGCGCCTCGACCCAGTTCTGGCGCGTCGAGCTGTCGCAAAATGGCGCAATGACCAACGCCGCCGATATCATCACCAGCACCCGTCGCCCGACCGATATCGACTATCAGGTGGAGATGCCAAAGGCCAAATCGCCAGTCGATTCTATTTCCTTGCCGTCGGTCAATCCGATGGCACCCAAATGGGTCACTCACTATGATCAGCGCATCGCCAAGGGCATGCCCTTCGCGGTCAACGAATCACCGGAAGCGATCGTCTGGATCAAGGAAGCAGACGGTCGTCCGGTCGACCGGGTCAGTCTTTTCTCGATTTTGGATACGCCCATGCCCCGGACATTTTTCGTCACCGAACAATTCCGTCCCGGCTCGACCGTATCCATGGCGACCTATATTTACGCGAGCGATGACGATCTGGCGGCTGCGGGCAGCGATTTTCTGCTGCTGCGAGTGACAGGCGCGACGGTCAGGAACAGCGCCACCGACGGACGCGCCGAAATCTGGTCGCAAAGCGGCATATTGCTGGCGACAAGCTCGCAGATCGGATTTTTCCGCTAGACCGATTCTGCTAGGTCGATTCTGGGCTGCAAATCCCTTGCTTTTGCCATGTTCCGACCTTATAGCGCCCTCTTTCCGGCCATTAGCACCCTGGAGGCGTGGCGGAAATCTAACAAAAACTAATTTTGGAGCAACATTATGAGTGATCAGCTGACTATTTCAGCCGAGCCACGCGAACGGGCTGGCAAGGGAGCCTCCCGTGCACTGCGTCGCGAAGGCCGTGTCCCCGCCGTTATCTACGGCGACAAGAAAGAAGCCATAGCAATTCATGTCGAAGCGCGTGCATTGAACAAATTGCTCGGCACCGGCCATTTCATGAACTCGCTGATTCAGGTCGAACTCAACGGCGTAAAAACCCGGACACTGCCAAAAGATGTTGCTTTTGATCCGCTCTCGGACCGTCCGCTGCATGTTGACTTCTTCCGCCTTGCAAAGGGCGCGAAGGTTCAGGTCGATATTCCTGTTGTCTTCATCAACCAGGAAGAGTCTCCGGGCCTGAAACGTGGCGGCGTCATGAACGTTGTGCGTCATGAACTCGACCTGATGTGCGATGCGGATCATATTCCAGACCAGATCGAAATCGATGTAACCGGTCTGGAAATTGGCGATTCGATCCACATTTCCAGCATCACCCTGCCCAAGGGCGCGGAAAGCACGATCACCGATCGTGACTTCACCATTGCTGGTGTCACCGCACCATCTGCTCTGAAATCTTCTGATGACGAAGCAGAAGCCAGCGAAGAAGCAGAAGAAGCAGCTGAAGCTGAAGGCGAAGAAGGCGATTCCGAAGACTAGACCTTTCTTTATAAAACAATGTAACGAAAAACCGTCCATGCCGATCAATCAGAGCATGGACGGTTTTTTTGTCTGTCAAGAAGTCTGCGACGAGCAGGGAGCGCGTTAGAAAATGCAACTATGGGTCGGCCTTGGCAATCCGGGCGCGCAATATGCGATGCACCGGCACAATGTCGGCTTCATGGTGATTGACGCGCTCGAAGAAGTGCATGGCTTTCCGCCGCCCAAGCAGAAGTTCAAGGGCTGGACCATGGAAGCGCGGCTGGGCGGCGAAAAGCTGGTCCTGCTCAAACCGGCGACCTTCATGAACGAGAGCGGCTGCAGCGTCCGGGCCGCACTGGATTTCTACAAATTGCAGCCGGAGGACGTCACCGTCTTCTATGACGAGCTCGATCTCGAGCCGTTCCGGGTCAAGGTCAAGCGCGGCGGCGGTGCAGCGGGTCATAATGGCATACGATCGATGATCGCCCATATTGGCCCCGATTTCCGCCGGGTACGCATCGGCATCGGCCACCCCGGCCACAAGGCCAGGGTCACCGGTCATGTGCTGGGCAATTATGCCAAGTCGGAGATTGACGATCTGGCGGATATGCTCGGCGTGATTGCCGCCGAAGCGGACTGGCTCGCGAAGGGCGATGATGCGCGGTTCATGAGCGAAGTTGCGATGCGGATGCAGGAAGAATAGCGGGCATTTTTAAATAATATCGTCACCCTGAACTTGATTCAGGGTCCAGAGCGTATATGCGCAATTTTTGAACGATTTGGCACTGGATGCTGAATCAAGTTCAGCATGACGGAGTTAATAAAATGGGTTTCAAATGCGGTATCGTTGGCTTGCCCAACGTCGGAAAATCAACGCTTTTCAATGCACTGACCGAGACGCAGGCGGCGCAGGCGGCCAATTATCCCTTTTGCACGATCGAGCCGAATGTCGGCCAGGTTGCCGTGCCCGATCCGCGACTCGACCAGATCGCCAAAATCGCCGGCAGCGCCAAGATCATCGAAACGCAGCTCGCCTTTGTCGACATAGCCGGCCTGGTCAAGGGCGCGTCGCAAGGCGAAGGCCTGGGCAACCAGTTTCTCGGCAACATCCGCGAAGTCGACGCGATCGTCCACGTTCTGCGCTGTTTCGAGGATGACGATATCCAGCATGTCGCCAACAAGATCGATCCGATTTCCGACGCGGAAATCGTCGAGACCGAACTGCTGCTCTCCGATCTGGAAAGCCTGGAAAAACGCGTGCCCGCCTTTCAGAAAAAAGCGACCAGCGGCGACAAGGAAGCCAAGATTGCCGCCAGCGTATTGGGCCAGGCACTGGAATTGCTGCGCGAAGGCAAGCCGGCACGCCTGACCGAACCCGAGGGTGAGGAAGAACAGAGGATTTTTGACCAGTCGCAGTTGCTGACGGCCAAGCCAGTGCTCTATGTCTGCAATGTCAGCGAAGCCGATGCCGCCACCGGCAATGCAATGAGCGCTGCCGTGTTTGAAAAGGCCAAGGCCGAGGGCGCGGAAGCGGTGATCGTATCCGCCGCCATCGAATCCGAACTGGTCGAGATGGAGCCGGAAGACCGGGCCGAATTTCTCGCCGAACTGGGGCTGGAAGAATCCGGTCTCGCACGGGTCATTCGTGCTGGATACCAGCTGCTCAATCTGCAGACTTTCTTCACCGTTGGCCCCAAGGAAGCGCGCGCATGGACCGTCCACAAGGGGGCAAAGGCACCCGAGGCAGCCGGCGAAATCCACAGCGACTTTGAACGCGGTTTCATTCGCGCCGAAACCATCGCCTTTGATGATTATGTCGCACTTGGCGGCGAAAGCGCCGCCCG
>NZ_JBALTF010000002.1:0-37258 GCF_036964675.1 Parasphingorhabdus sp.
CGCATTCAGAAACTTACCCATTTTGAGCACCACAAACATGTCAATCATCCGGAACATGATCCTGACATAACAACCCAGTCCAGGGGCCCGTGGCACGCCATCTGGCAAAGCTTTGTCCAGCGACAACGCGGCAAAGGCGGCGTGCTCAGGGGCTATGGCTATATATTGGAAAAAATCGGGCGTTCCGATGTCCTGGTCGACGGCGCGCTCTATCAGCTGACCTTCTTCGCCGCATTATTCGCGCTCGCGTGGAACGGCTATGCGATAGAGGCCGCCCTGCTCTGGTGGGCTCCGCGCCATATCGGTATCGCCTATATCCAGTTCTTCTTCAGCTGGGCCCCGCATCATCCAGCGGTGAAACGGGGGCGCTATGACAATGCCAAATTTTTTAAAAGCCGGGTCGGCAATATCGCCTCGATGGGCATGCAATATCATCTGATCCAACATCTCCACCCGTTCATCCCGTTAACCGACACGCCCAGGGCCTTTCGCGAATTGCGGCCGATATTGGAGGCGCGCGGATGCCGGTTTGAAGGGGATCTAAGCTAAGCGTGTTAGGCGCTTTTCACCCAATTGCCGTGAAATCCCGGCGGTATGCGGTGCGGCACATGAATCACCGCTTGCGGTTCGCCGAGAAAATCATCCGCATTCAATATCTGCAGCTCCGTGGTTTCATTGGCGGAATCGATCACCAGCCCGATCAGCCAGCCATCATCTTCGCTGGTATCTGCGCCTGAATCGTCCGATCGCGGCACGAACACAAATTCGCCGGGGTGACGGTTTTCGCCCAGTTCGCGTACCAATGTTTCGCCGCTTTCCAGATCATGTTTGAACAGCTCTGATCCGCCGCGATCAAACACGCCGCTTTCATTCTCGGCCAGCGCGACGCTGTAGACATAGCGATAGGGCTGCGAGGTCAGGCGTTCATTATAGCGCGGAAATTCCTGATTCTTGTCGTGGATGATCTTGCGGTCGACCGATTGCGTTTCCGGGTCGATCGTCCAGCGCTCGAACCGCGCCCACTTGCCACCGGGGCCATAAGGCGACTGCGCGTACATGCTTTCATGCACCACGACATCGACAATCACTTTGCCGTCGGCTGTCTCGAATGCGTTGGCGGGATGGAAGACATAACAGGGTTCGACGTCACACCAGATGATATCATCATTGCTTCCGGTCTTGGGCATCAGGCCAACCCGCGCACCATGGTCCGGGTTCCAGTCATAAGGGAATTGAAAGCCTTTCAGCAGCCGCTTCATCGACAGCGTGGCCGGCAGGTCGAGCACCAGCACGTAATTTTCGGTGATCGCGCAGTCATGGATCGACGGGCCATCCTTCACGGCAATCGGCTCCTCGCGAATGACCTGGCCTTTGGGATCGACCACGACGTGCCAGACCCTATCCTGGGTCGCCGCATCATAGCAGATGGCGTGGCTGTTGCCGGTTTTCGGATCGAGGTGCGGATGGGCGGAAAAGGCGTGGGTCAGCGTGCCGTCGAACGGATTATGCTTGATGGTGTCGAGATCGTCGTTCAGCTCGACCGGAAAACCACCGGCCTCGACAATCGCGAAGGTCCGACCGTCAATACCGACGATATTGGTATTGGCGGTGTCGGACCGCGGATTGCGCGTGCCCGGCTTGCGCGGCTCGCCCAGCGCATCGCTCACCGCATTGCTGCGGATCCAGCGGTTGCGATACCAGGCCGCTTCACCGCCCTTGATGCGGATACCGTGCGCCATGCCGTCGCCGACAAACCAGTGATGGCTGGGGCTGTGCGCTTTTTTCAGCGGATTGGGTCCGATCCGCAAATAGCGGCCGTCGAGCTGTTCCGGGATATTGCCGGTGACCTGCATCGCCGAGATGGTTTCCTCGCTCTGCATCGGCGCATGGAGGCCGCCCAGAAACGGATGGCCACCATTGGGTTCGGGCAACCGCTTGCGGTTGTAATTGGCCACGGCAGTAATGACCGGGGTCACGGCGGAACGGATTGTCTTTTCAATTACGGAGGCCATGGGAAATTCCTTCAGTTGAATATAATATCGGCAGCCGATGCGGCAGCCGCGAATAATAGCATGATCCCGCCCGGATGGGGACGGCGGAGGACCAGCAGATTGCCCAGTCCGGAGACGGTGAATATCAGTATCGCCAGATAGACGATCAGATCGCTGCCGCCCTGCCAGCGGTTGACCAGAACCGCGATGCCAAGCTCCGCCCAGACCAGCGAGTGCAGCTGAAACATCGTCCAGGTCAGATCCCGCATCGGCTTCGCCGCCAATATCCCACTGGTCTGTTCCCGAAATAGCGGCTGCAGCACCACCCGATAACCGATGACATAATGCGCCATAGCAACCACCACGCCCAGCAAGGCAGCGACATAAGCAAATAGCATCATCGGAAATACTCCTGTTGGCAAATCGACTCGCAATGTTTATGCTGTTAACATGCCAATCAATGCTAACAGTGTCAACATGTGTGTGCCAAAAGGCCAAACATGCTTCCAGTTCTTCCAGTGAACGCGCCTTATCATCACGGTGATCTGCGCGCTGCGGCGCTGCAAATGGGAATGGAGCGACTGGCCAATCAGGAGCAGCCCGATCTCGGTCTGCGCGCCCTCGCCCGCGACCTCGGGGTCTCGGCAACCGCGCTTTACCGCCATTTCCCCAACAAGGATGCCTTGCTCGATGCATTGGCGCTGGAAGGTCTCAACCGGCTGGGCCAGCATCAGGCACAAGCGGCGGTTCAGGCTGGCGGCGGCCACGACGGTTTTGCTGAAGTGGGAATTACCTATGTCACTTGGGCGGTCGAAAACCCGGCCTTGCTGCGGCTGATCTACAATCGCATCGGTCTGGTCGATCTGACTGCCGATGATCCGACGGCGATGGGTGAGGCCTTTCATCAGCTGCGCGCCGGCATTGCCGCGATGATGCCTGACGAAATGTCGAAGGACCAACGCGCCGCCGCCGCGCTGCACGCCTGGTCGCTGGTCCATGGGCTGGCGATGCTGATCCTGGACGGCCAGGTCGAATATGACCCGGCGATGGTCCGCAAAGTGGTGATGATGATGGATTTCAAGGATAACTGACCTGTCTCGCGATCAGCCGCGCTTATATCAACCATACTTAACCTGCCTTTTACCCGCTTCTGCTAGCGGTCCGCCTAGAATGATAGCCGGGAAGCAAAGCAAAAGCGGATGAGACATCTCTTCACCAATAGCGATAGGCAGCGGAAGCTATGGTTCGCAGTCATTCTCGCTTTATTGTGCGTTCTGGCGGCGCTGGAACTGGCGCTCGCTGACCGCAAATATGGCCTGTTTACCGGCGGCTTCGGCCAATCGCAGGCGGTTGACACGCTGACCGAGCGCGGCATTTTCCTGCTTGGCTATATGTCTTCGATGGCGATGCTGATCACCGGCACATGGTGGATCCTTGTCCGGCTTTTCCGCAGCAAAAAGTCCTGGCCGCCCCTGTTCTTTCTGGTGACGATTGTCGGCGGTGCCTATCTGTTGCTGCTCTTCCTGACCTTCCAGCTGGGTCAGTATTTCAGTGACACAATGAGCTTTGCCCTGATGGCAAATCTCGGCGGCGGCAGCCTGACCGACGCCATGCTGTTCGTTTCCAACGAAATTTTTCTCGGCATCGCCGGACTGGTTGTTGGTCTTCTGGCCTATCATCACATGTTCCGGTGGCTTTCCCGGAAATTCCCGGTGCACACCAACCATCTGATATGGCCTGCCCATGGCCGGCTGGTCATCGCATTGTTTTTCTCAACCCTGTTGCTTGGCGTGACGGTGCCTGCGGTTTCGAGCGATGTGCAAAATGGTCTGAACCGCACGCTCGCTTGGGGCCTGTTCACAGAGGCCGCCAACACAATTACCGATTTTGACAATGATGGCTATGGCTGGGTCTCCAACATGCCGGATCGCCACCCGTTTGACAGCTCCCGCTATCCGCTGGCGCTGGATATTCCGGGCAACGGCATCGACGAGGATGGCTATGGCGGTGATCTGCAGCTGGTAACGATGCCGCCGCAACCACCAATCACATTGATATCGGGCAACCGCCCTCACCTCATCCTGATCGTGATGGAAAGCGCCCGCTACGATGCAATTGGCAAGCGGATCAACGGCAGGCCGGTTGCGCCCAATCTCGAAGCCATTGCCAAGTCGGGCAGTGTTGCTTCCCCCGTCTTCAGCCATGTCGGCTTTACCACCGCGTCGCTCAAGTCGCTGTTTGGCGGCGCCCTGCAACCGGCAAACGGTTCTCCCTCGCTGTTCCGCGAGCTCAAATCCAGCGGCTATGAAATCGGCGTTTTCTCCGGCCAGCCAGAAGATTTCGGCGATATTTCACAAACCGTTGGCATGCGCGAAAATGCTGATATCTTCATCGATGGCGAGAAGCTGAAACATCTCCGCGCTTTCAGCAACGGCGCGCAAGGCTCCATCCTCATCGACGAGAGCCATCTTCTGGACGCCTTTGCCGAACAATATCAGCGGCCGTCAAAATGGGACCAGCCGCAATTTCTCTATTTCAATTTCCAGTCACCGCATTTTCCCTATTTCCACGAAGGCATGCCGCTCAATCTGACCGACAGGCCGTTGCCCCGCTCCGAGATCAACGCCGACAATCGGGATCAACTGCAGCAGACCTATTGGAACGCGGTAAACTATTCGGATCAGCAGCTGGGCGAGCTGGTTTCCCGGCTGAAACGGGATGGAGTCTGGGACAATAGCGTGGTTGTCATAACCGGCGATCATGGCGAAGACCTGTTTGAAGACGGTTTCCTCGGTCACGGCCACAATATCAATATCCGCCAGAACGGTACTTTCCTGGTCACCAACCGCCCGGGTGTGACCACCGACGGGCCAATAGGCCTGAGCGATTATCGCGCCCTGACATTGTCGCTACTCAAAGGCGAAACCCCCAAAATCACCGCAAAGCCGGTGCTGATGACGGTCGGCGATCTTGATCGTCCAACGCAAATCGGCATCGCAGAAGGCGCGTCCCGCATTACATCCTTGCGGCTCGATACCGGAGAAGCCTGCATGGTCGAGCAAAAGCAATGCGCCAATGCCGGCAGCCTGACCGGAGGTTTCAAGGACCGCGTCGACAAGCTGATCCGCATCTGGGGATCGGCACGATGGCAAAACCTTTCAAAAGCGCCGCGTGACTGACCACGGCCACATCATTGTTCAACGCGCACTATTGACCCAAATCCAACATCGCCCTATATCCGGCGCTCACCACAGATTTCGAGACAGGGCGTGCAGTCGCGCGGCGCGCCAGAAGAAATGAAATCTGCACGGTTTTCAGGACGCTAAAAAGCTGCAGTTTCCCACTTTGGGAGACATGCGGCTTTTGTTGTCTTGAAGCGCCTCCACAAATTGATTTTCCGCCGGTTTTCCGGCGATGGCGAGAAGGCAAAACTTTATGGCTACCCAAGCAGATTCGGTCAAAACGACGGCTCCGACACCGACCCGCAAGAAACGCATTCGCAAAATCTTCGGCGACATTCACGAAGTCATCGAGATGCCGAATCTCATCGAAGTTCAGCGCGAATCATATGAACAGTTTCTGCGTTCTGATCACTCGATCGGATATGTCTCTGGCCTCGAAAAGACGCTGCGCAGCGTTTTCCCGATCCGCGATTTTGCCGGTACTGCCGAAATGGACTTCGTCAACTATCAGCTCGAAGATCCCAAATATAATGTCGAGGAATGCCGTCAGCGGGGCATCACCTATGCCGCACCGATGAAGGTTACCCTGCGCCTGATCGTGTTCGAGGTTGATCCCGAAACAGAAGCGCGCTCGGTTCTCGATATTAAAGAGCAAGACGTTTATATGGGCGACATGCCTTTGATGACCAAGAACGGCACGTTCGTCATCAACGGCACCGAGCGCGTTATTGTCAGCCAGATGCACCGTTCGCCCGGTGTCTTGTTTGACCATGACCGCGGCAAAACCCATTCGTCCGGCAAGTTCCTGTTCGCCGCCCGCGTCATTCCTTACCGTGGTAGCTGGCTCGACTTTGAATTTGATGCCAAAGATATCGTCAACGTCCGCATCGATCGCAAGCGCAAGCTGCCAGTGACCGCATTGCTGCGTTCGCTTGGTGACGCCATTCTGGAAGTCAAAGAAAAGAAGCCCGATTTCAAAGTCGGCGAGATGGTTCGCGTTGGCGGCATGAAACAGCCAGCCGAAATTCTCGAAGTCGAAGGCAATTTGATCACGATCCGCGAGCCGATGGGCGCGATCGAGTTCAATGGCGGCAAGATCGAAGACGAAGGCCGCACCAAGAGCGCCGAAATCGTCAAGATCGTCAAGCAGGGCTATTCGGAAGAAGATATCCTCAACCTGTTCTATGCGCGCATCGTCTACAAGCGCGCGAAAGATGGCTGGACCATTCCTTTCGTAGCAGAGCAATGGCGCGGCATTAAGCCAACCTTTGATATTGTCGACGCACAGAGCGGCGAAGTCGTTTTTGAAGCGACCACCAAGATCACGCCGCGCGCCGCGAAAAAGGCCGAATCCGATGGCATGAAAAACATTGTCATCCCGACCGAGGAAATTTTCGGTCGCTACAGCGCCTTTGACCTGATCAACGAAAAAACCGGCGAGATTTATATCGAAGCCGGTGACGAAGTGACGGCGGAAAATCTGGAAAAGATCGACAATGCCGGCATCGACGCGCTCGAATTGCTCGACATTGACCATGTTACAACCGGGCCGTGGATCCGCAACACGCTGAAGGTCGACAAGGCCGAAGACCGTGACGGTGCGCTGTCCGATATTTACCGCGTCATGCGCCCCGGCGAGCCGCCAACGCGCGAAACCGCTGAAGCCTTGTTCGAAGGCCTGTTCTTCGATCCGGAACGCTACGACCTTTCCGCCGTTGGCCGCGTAAAACTCAACATGCGTCTCGAACTGGATGCACCGGCTGATTATACAATCCTGCGCAAGGAAGATATTCTTGCGGTTGTCAAAACCCTCGTCGACCTGAAGGACGGCAAGGGCGAAGTCGATGACATCGATAACCTCGGCAACCGCCGTGTCCGTTCCGTCGGCGAATTGCTGGAAAACCAGTATCGCGTCGGCCTGCTCCGCATGGAGCGTGCCGTCAAGGAACGCATGAGCAGCGTAGACGTGTCCACCGTGATGCCAAACGATCTGATCAATGCGAAGCCTGCAGTCGCGACCGTTCGCGAATTCTTCGGCTCCTCGCAGCTGTCCCAGTTCATGGATCAGACCAATCCGCTTTCGGAAGTCACCCATAAACGCCGGGTATCAGCATTGGGCCCCGGTGGT
This sequence comes from Parasphingorhabdus sp., assembly GCF_036964675.1. Taxonomy (GTDB): domain Bacteria; phylum Pseudomonadota; class Alphaproteobacteria; order Sphingomonadales; family Sphingomonadaceae; genus Parasphingorhabdus. Next base: position 7,302 of record NZ_JBALTF010000002.1, read on the forward strand.
CTGACCCGCGAGCGCGCCGGCTTTGAAGTCCGCGACGTTCACCCGACCCATTATGGCCGGATCTGTCCGATTGAAACGCCTGAAGGCCCAAATATTGGTCTGATCAACTCGCTCGCCTCGTTCAGCCGCGTCAACCAATATGGTTTCATCGAAACCCCCTATCGGAAAGTCGTGGATCACAAGGTGACAGACGATGTTCTCTATCTCTCCGCGATGGAAGAGCAGAAGCACACCGTCGCGCAGGCGAACGCCGAACTGACCGAAGACGGCAGCTTTGTGGAGGAAATCGTTTCCTCGCGTCAGGCTGGCGAATTCCTGATGGCACCACGCGACATCATCACCCTGATGGACGTGAGCCCGAAACAGCTGGTTTCGGTTGCCGCCTCGCTCATTCCGTTCCTGGAAAATGATGACGCCAACCGCGCACTCATGGGATCGAACATGCAACGTCAGGCTGTGCCTCTGGTGAAAGCCGAAGCACCGTTTGTCGGTACCGGCATGGAAGAAACCGTGGCCCGCGACTCTGGTGCTGCGATCGCCGCACGACGCTCGGGTATTGTCGATCAGGTCGACGCCACCCGTATCGTCATCCGCGCATCGGGTGCTGTTGAAGCCGGAAAATCGGGCGTGGACATTTACACGCTGCAAAAATTCCAGCGTTCCAACCAGAATACCTGCATCAACCAGCGTCCGCTGGTGAAGGTTGGCGAAATGATCCAGCAGGGCGACACGATTGCCGATGGTCCGTCCACCGACATGGGTGAATTGGCGCTCGGCAAGAACAGCCTCGTCGCCTTCATGCCCTGGAATGGCTACAATTATGAGGATTCGATCCTCATCTCCGAGCGGATCGTGAAAGACGACGTCTTCACATCGATCCATATCGAAGAATTTGAAGTCATGGCCCGCGACACCAAGCTTGGACCTGAAGACATCACCCGCGATATTCCCAATGTCGGTGAGGAAGCCCTGCGCAACCTCGACGAAGCGGGCATTGTCTATATTGGTGCGGAAATCGAGCCGGGCGATATCCTCGTCGGCAAGATCACGCCCAAGGGCGAATCTCCGATGACGCCGGAAGAAAAACTTCTCCGCGCCATCTTCGGCGAAAAAGCTTCCGATGTTCGCGACACGTCTCTGCGTCTGCCGCCTGGCGTTGCCGGTACGGTCGTCGAGGTTCGCGTGTTCAACCGTCACGGTATCGACAAGGACGAACGTGCCCTGGCGATCGAACGCGAAGAAATTGGCCGCTTTACCAAGGATCGTGACGACGAACGCGCCATCCTCAATCGCGCCACTTTCAACACGCTGAAAGACATGCTGATCGGCCAAACCGCGACCTCCGCGCCAAAGCCAATGAAAAAAGGCGCAGCGATCACCGAAGAAAGCCTGTCCGAACTGGAGCAGGTTGACTGGTGGAAGATCGCGGTCAAGGACGATCAGGTTCAGTCCGATTTTGAAGCCACCCGTCAACAATATGACGAAGCGATCAAGCTGATCAACGAACGGTTCGAAGACCGTCGTGAAAAGCTCGAACGCGGCGACGAACTCGCACCGGGCGTGCTGAAGATGGTCAAGGTCTTTGTCGCGGTGAAGCGCAAGCTGCAACCTGGCGACAAAATGGCTGGCCGTCACGGCAACAAGGGAGTTATCTCCCGCATTCTGCCGCAGGAAGACATGCCGTTCCTCGAAGATGGTACGCCGGTTGACATCGTGCTCAACCCATTGGGTGTGCCTTCGCGAATGAACGTCGGACAGATTTTCGAAACCCACCTTGGCTGGGCCGCACGTGGTCTGGGTCAACAGGTTACCGAAGCGCTCGAAGAATGGAAATTGGCCAACCCTGATCCACAGGCAGCACCTCCACCAGACGCAGTCAAGGAGCGGCTCAAGGTCATTTACGGCGAGCAATATCACGCGGATATCGATAGCCGTGATACTGCTGAGATTGTCGAAATGGTCGGCCATCTTCGCAACGGTATTCCAATGGGTACGCCAGTGTTTGACGGTGCGCATGAAAGCGATATTTCCGACATGCTCGAACTGGCAGGTCTGGATCGCAGCGGTCAGGTCAATCTTTATGATGGCCGGACCGGCGACAAGTTCGACCGCAAGGTGACCGTGGGCTATATTTACATGCTCAAACTGCACCATCTGGTTGACGACAAGATCCACGCCCGTTCGATTGGCCCATATAGCCTTGTCACGCAGCAGCCTCTTGGCGGTAAAGCGCAATTTGGCGGACAGCGTTTCGGCGAAATGGAAGTCTGGGCGCTGCAAGCTTACGGCGCGGCTTACACGCTGCAGGAAATGCTGACGGTCAAGTCTGATGACGTGATCGGCCGGACCAAGGTTTACGAAGCGATCGTCAAGGGCGACGATACGTTCGAAGCCGGCGTGCCGGAAAGCTTCAATGTTCTGGTCAAGGAAATGCGGTCGCTCGGCCTCAACATCCAACTCTCCAGCTTTGGTGATGACGATGATGAAACCGACGATGGGATTGCGATAGCGGCGGAGTGAAGCACTAGCTTCACGCCACGCAGCATTTCAAATTTGGGGCGAAAGTCCGAGAGGAATTAAGACATGAATCAAGTAACAAATTTTGCAAATCCTATCGCAAAGCCGGAAACATTTGACCAGATCCAGATCGGCCTTGCTTCGCCAGAGCGCATTCGCAGCTGGTCCTTTGGTGAAATCAAGAAACCGGAAACCATCAACTATCGGACCTTCAAGCCGGAACGTGATGGCCTGTTCTGCGCGCGCATCTTTGGCCCGGTAAAGGATTACGAGTGCCTGTGCGGTAAATATAAGCGCATGAAATATAAAGGCATCGTCTGCGAAAAATGCGGTGTCGAAGTCACGGTGACCAAGGTTCGCCGGGAACGCATGGGTCATATCGACCTTGCTGCTCCGGTCGCGCATATCTGGTTCCTGAAATCCTTGCCATCGCGCATCGGCCTGCTGCTCGACATGCAGCTCAAGCAGCTCGAGCGCGTGCTGTATTTTGAAAGCTATGTGGTTATCGAACCCGGTTTGACCGCGCTGGAAAAATTCCAGCTGCTGACCGAAGACGAAATGCTCGAAGCCCAGGATGAATATGGCGAAGACGCTTTCTCCGCCGGTATTGGCGCAGAAGCGGTCAAGATCATGCTGCAGGACCTCGATCTGAAGCAGGAACGCGACGATCTGATGGAAGATCTGCGCACGACCAAGTCGACGCTGAAGCCCAAGAAGATCATCAAGCGCCTGAAAGTGGTCGAAAGCTTCATCGATTCCGGCAACAAGCCAGAATGGATGATCCTGGAAATCATTCCCGTGATCCCGCCAGAGCTGCGCCCGCTGGTGCCGCTCGATGGTGGCCGTTTCGCGACCTCCGATCTCAACGATCTCTATCGCCGCGTGATCAACCGGAACAACCGTCTGAAACGCCTGATGGAATTGCGCGCGCCAGACATCATCGTCCGCAACGAGAAGCGTATGCTTCAGGAATCGGTTGATGCGCTGTTTGACAATGGCCGTCGTGGCCGGACCATCACCGGTGCGAACAAACGCCCGCTGAAGTCCCTGTCCGACATGCTCAAGGGCAAGCAGGGCCGTTTCCGTCAGAACCTGCTCGGCAAGCGCGTCGATTATTCCGGTCGTTCGGTTATCGTGACCGGCCCAGAGCTGAAATTGCATCAATGTGGTCTGCCGAAGAAAATGGCCTTGGAATTGTTCAAGCCATTCATCTACGCCCGCCTCGATGCCAAGGGTCTTTCGATGACGCTCAAGCAGGCCAAGAAATGGGTCGAAAAAGAGCGCAAGGAAGTTTGGGACATTCTGGAAGAAGTGATCCGCGAACATCCGGTGATGCTGAACCGCGCACCAACGCTTCACCGTCTGGGCATCCAGGCATTTGAACCGGTATTGATCGAGGGCAAGGCGATCCAGCTTCACCCGCTGGTCTGTTCCGCCTTCAACGCCGACTTTGACGGTGACCAAATGGCCGTCCACGTCCCACTGAGCCTCGAGGCGCAGCTGGAAGCACGCGTGCTGATGATGTCGACCAACAACATCCTGTCACCAGCCAATGGTAAACCGATTATCGTTCCTTCGCAGGATATGGTTCTCGGCATCTATTATCTGACAATGGACCGCAAGGGCGAGCCGGGCGAAGGCATGTTGCTGGCCGATATGGCCGAAGTGCATCAAGCACTGGAAATTGGCGCTGTGACCTTGCACTCCAAGATCACCACCCGGGTTCCGCAAACCGATGAGGACGGCAAGCCGATTCTCAAGCGTTTCGACACCACGCCGGGCCGTCTGCTGATCGCCGAATGTCTGCCGAAGTCGCATCTGGTTCCGTTCGACATCGTCAACCGCTTGCTGACCAAGAAAGAAGTCGGCGACGTGATCGATCAGGTTTATCGTCACACCGGTCAGAAAGACACGGTCCTGTTCGCCGATGCGATCATGGGCCTTGGCTTCCGCCACGCGTGCCGTGCCGGTATTTCCTTCGGCAAGGATGACATGATCATTCCTGACTCCAAGGATGCTACCGTCGCGTCAACGCGCGAACAGGTTGCTGACTATGAACAGCAATATCAGGATGGTCTGATCACCCAGCAGGAAAAATATAACAAGGTGATCGACGCCTGGTCCCGCTGTGGTGACACGGTTGCGAACGCGATGATGGACGAACTGGCCGCAACGCCAATGGACGAACATGGCCGCGAACGCGAGATTAACGCGATTTACATGATGAGCCACTCCGGCGCCCGTGGTTCGCCAGCCCAGATGAAACAGCTGGGCGGCATGCGCGGCCTGATGGCGAAACCTTCCGGCGAGATTATTGAAACACCAATCATCTCGAACTTTAAGGAAGGCCTGACGGTTCTCGAATATTTCAACTCCACTCACGGGGCGCGTAAGGGCCTTGCCGATACGGCGCTGAAAACCGCAAACTCGGGCTATCTGACGCGTCGTCTGGTTGACGTCTCGCAGGATTGTACGATTGTCGAAGAAGATTGCGGCACCGAAAATGCGCTGGAGATGAAAGCCATCGTCCAGGGCGGTTCGGTTATCGCATCGCTTGGCGAACGTATCCTCGGCCGGACCATGGCCGAAGATATTGTCGACAGCAAAGACGACAGCGTTGTGATCAAGTCGGGCACGTTGCTCGACGAAGCGGCGATTGTCGTGATCGAGGAGCTCGGCATTCAATCCGCGCGCATTCGTTCACCTTTGGTCTGCGAATCCAAAATGGGCGTTTGCGGTACCTGCTACGGTCGTGACCTTGCTCGCGGTACACCGGTGAATATCGGTGAAGCGGTGGGCGTTATCGCGGCTCAGTCAATCGGTGAGCCAGGCACGCAGCTGACGATGCGGACCTTCCACATCGGCGGCGCGGCGCAGCTCAACGAGCAGTCCAATCTGGAATCGGTTGCTGAAGGTAAGGTCGAATATCGCGACATGCCGGTCATCGAAGACAAGAACGGACGCTTCCTGTCGCTGGCGCGTAGCGGTGTCATCGCCGTGATCGACAATGACGGTCGTGAACGGTCTGCCGATAAGGTACCTTATGGTACCAGCGTGCTAATCAAGGATGGCGCAGTGGTTCACCTCGGCGATCGTCTGGCCGAATGGGATCCATTCACCATGCCGATGATCACTGAAAAACCGGGTATCATCAAATATCAGGACGTCATCGAAGGCAAGACGATGACCGAACAGACCGATGAAGCCACCGGTATCGCACAGCGTGTGATCACCGAATATCGGGCTTCTGGTCGCGGCGCTAACAAGGAAGACCTTCGTCCGCGCATGACTTTGCTCGATGAAAACAGCGGTGAAGCCGGTCGGTATCTGCTGGCCAATGGCGCTACGCTTTCGGTCGAGGACGGGCAGAAGGTTGTCGCCGGTGACGTGCTGGCACGTGTTTCTCGCGAAGCTGCGAAAACCCGTGACATTACCGGTGGTCTGCCACGTGTTGCGGAATTGTTCGAAGCGCGTATTCCCAAGGACAATTCGATCATCGCGAAAATCGATGGCCGGATTGAATTTGTTCGCGATTACAAGGCTAAGCGCAAGATCGCGATTGTTCCCGAAGAAGGCGAACCAGTCGAATATCTGGTGCCGAAGACGAAAGTCATCGACGTTCAGGAAGGCGATTTCGTCAAGAAGGGCGACAATCTGGTTTCTGGTTCTCCCGATCCGCATGATATTCTGGAAGTATTGGGTGTCGAAGCTCTGGCCGAATATCTCGTTTCGGAAATTCAGGAAGTCTATCGTCTGCAGGGCGTGAAAATCAACGATAAGCATATCGAGACGATCGTTCGTCAGATGCTGCAGAAAGTTGAAATCACCAATGGCGGAGACACCACGCTTCTTCCAGGCGAGCAGCTCGATCTCGAAGAGATGCTGGAATATAATGCCAAGCTGACCAAGAAGCAGGAACCTGCTGCCGGTAAGCCAGTGCTCCTTGGTATTACCAAGGCGAGCTTGCAAACCCGCAGCTTCATCTCTGCTGCTTCTTTCCAGGAAACCACCCGGGTGCTTACCCAGGCGGCGGTCGAGGGCAAGAAGGATCAGCTGATCGGTCTCAAGGAAAATGTGATCGTTGGCCGTTTGATCCCGGCTGGTACCGGAGCGGGCATGAACCGTGCGCGTATCGCCGCAACCAGCCGCGATGCGGCACTGCGGGCGCAACAGCAGAAAATGCTCGATGCTATCCGGGCTGCTGCGGACCTGAAAGCGGAAGAAGTGGCGAAAGCCGCCGCTCCTGCCGCTGCCCCAGCAGAGCCAACTGCGGACGACGTGTTCCGTGATGCGCCGGTCGAGGAAGTGTTGATTGCTGCGGATAGCTCCGAAGAACAGCATGCGGCCGAATTGGCGCAAACGAGTGACGCTGCAACGGGTGATTCCCACATGGCCAAGACCATGGGTGAAGGCATCAAGGAAAGCGAAACCGAAGCTGCACAGGCCGATACAGACGAGGAAGAGTAAACTTCCCTGCCCTCTCGAAGCGAATTAAAAAAAGCCCCGCTGGAAACGATCCAGCGGGGCTTTTTTGGGCCTGATACGGAGGCAGGCTAACCAAAGGGGATGGTCACTCCATCGAATATGGTTGTGTGATTCATCCGCCATCAGCGCGGCAAGGTTAAGAAAAACGCCCCACCAGAGATTATCTGGCGGGGCGTTTTTGCAATTTATGCGATCAACTTCGCTGCTGTGCGCGCTACCTTGGCACCCAGGTATTTTGCGCCAGCAAGATCAATGTCGTGTGGTGTCCGACTGCCGTCGCCGCCAGCCACCGTCGATGCGCCATAAGGAGAACCGCCGACAATCGCGTCATTGTTCATCTGTCCGGCAAAGCCATAGTCCAGACCGACAATCGTCATCCCTTGGTGCAGCAAATTGGTCAGGATCGAGAATTGCGTGGTTTCCTGGCCGCCATTCTGTGACGCTGTCGAGGTGAAGGAGGCGCCAACCTTGCCAACCAAAGCGCCTTTCATCCACAGCCCGCCGGTACGGTCCCAGAAGGATGCCATCTGGCTCGACATGCGGCCAAAGCGGGTTGGGGATCCGACAATGATCGCGTCATAGTCTGCCAGTTGATCCGGTTCGATCACGGGATGATCATCATTGGATGAAAAGCCCGCTGCTTCGACGACTTCTGCAGGTGCGGTCTCGGGCACACGTCCAATGGTCACTTCACCACCGGCTTCGCTTGCCCCCTCGGCAATTGCCTGGGCCAGCGCATCAACATGACCATAGGAAGAGTAATATAATACCAATATTTTCGCCATTTCGTTCTCCATTCGTTTTGGTTGGGGGGTAAATGGAGCTGCGCCGGTTCATCTGGCGCTGCTCCTTGCGGGTGTTAGTTTTGTGATTCCCAGGCTTCGACAAAGACGAACTCGGCATTGTCGACCGCTTCGATCTGCAGCGATGCGACTTCCCGGATCGCGACAGAATCGCGGGCATTGACCAGTTCACCGTTGACCCGGACCTGACCGGCAGAACCGACCAGATAGACATGGGCGCCATCGGCGATCTGGTGCTCGATCGTGGTCCCGGCAGTTAGCGTAGCGCCATAAAATCGCGCTTCCGCTCCGATCTTCAGCGCACCCGCTGCGATGTCTTCGTCAAAACCGCTCGCCAGAACTTCCAGCTGACCGGAACGATCACCCTTGGGGAAGGCTTTTGCATCCCAGCGCGGATCACCGCCGGCCGCCCGCGGTTCAATCCAGATCTGGAACAGACGGGTCTGTTCATCCTCGAGATTATATTCGCTGTGCATCACGCCGGTACCGGCGCTCATCACCTGAACATCGCCAGCCTCGGTGCGGCCTTCATTGCCCATATTGTCGCGATGGGTAATCGCCCCTTCGCGGACATAGGTAATGATTTCCATATCCTGATGTCCATGCATCGGAAATCCGGTTTTCGGCTGGATCTCGTCATCATTCCACACCCGGATCGGGCCGAAGCCCATGCGGGCGGGATCCCAATATTTACCAAAGGAAAAATGATGCCGGGCCTGCAGCCATTCATGATCAACATGGGCCAGTTCGCCAAATTGTCTTTTCTCGATCAACGTCTGTCTCCTGTTCGAGCGGCGTCGTTTCCGCTCTGCTTGAGATGGAAATAGAGCGATCTACCTGTTTCCAAAATAGGCAATATAGAATTTGATTGTTTCCATTTTTTATCTAATATCTGCTGATGGCCTTACCCGATTATGAAGCCTGGGCGATTTTTGCGGCGGTTGCGCGGCTGGGCAGTTTCACCGCCGCCGCCCAGGAACTGGCGCTCTCCAAGCCGACCATCTCGAAAGCGATTTCGCGGTTGGAACGCTCGCTTGGTACCGTCTTGTTCCACCGTACCTCGCGGAAAATTTCGCTGTCCACCGCGGGAAAGTCGCTTTTGCACCATGCCCAGCAAATCGCCAGTGACGGCGAATCGGCAATGGAGGCGGCGCGCGCGACCACGCACTTGTTGCAGGGACAGGTGCGTCTGGCCGCGCCCCTCAGCTACGGCCTTTCTCATCTCGCGCCGGTAATTGCCGACTTCATGTGCGCTTTTCCCGAGATCACCGTCGATCTCCAGCTCAATGATGCGCGGATAGATCTGGTCGAGCATGGCTTTGATTGCGCCATCCGTATAGGCGAGCTTCCGGACAGCAGCCTCAGGGCGATCAAGCTGCGCGACATGAACGGCTATTTCATTGCCGCGCCGAGCTATATCAAGCGCATGGGCCAACCAAAAACGCCCGCAGACCTGATCCATCACGATTGTTTTATCTACTCCAACACCCCGAGCCCCGAGGTCTGGCAAATCAATGGCCCCAATGATCAGGCGATCAATATACGCCCCAAATGCCGGTTCAAAAGCAACAATGGCGATGTCATGCTGCCAGCGCTGATTGCTGGACGGGGCATTGGATATTTGCCCGACTTTCTCTGTCAAAAAGCGTTGGATGCAGGCGACCTGATCAATATCCTGCCAGGATGGCGCATGGGTGATATAGCCCTCAATATCATCATGCCCCCTTCCCGCCTGCGTCCGGCCCGGGTGGATGCGTTGGTCAATTTTCTGAAGGATAATTTGTACTAGTCCGTCGCAAGATGCCGCCATTTCGCTGTCCTACAGGACCCGTATTGTCTATCCTCCCCGTCGCAACCAATGAAAAGCTGATCCGAAACCATCGCAATAGACGTCTTCTCGAATATCATTTCAAATGCCCGGAAGAGCGCTTTTGTATCGAAAATCGAAGACACGGAGATTTTTTCTCTTACACTGTAAAGTTTGTAAAGTTCATCAACAAGGCAGGTCCGAATATCAATGGCGCTCGAAACCATCCTGCTATTTCTGATCACCGATATGATGTTCTGCCTCACTCCGGGGCCGGCGACTCTGGTCATCGTCAGCCATGCCCTGCCGCATGGCCCCGCAGGCGGCATACGCGGTGCGTTCGGGCCGATCGTTGGCGTGAATTTCGGCAATTTCATCTGGTACGGCTTAACCGCCTTTGGCCTGATCGCGCTGATACAGGCAGTTCCGACCGCTTATTCGATACTCCGCTGGATCGGTGTCGCCTATCTGGCCTGGATGGGCTTCCGGATGTTCCATGGAGGAACCAGCGCGCTGGCCCGGCAATCGGCAAGAACCGCCAGCTTCGGAAAGGGATTTCTCACTGGCTTGACGGTGCAAATGTCGAATCCCAAGGCCCTTTTATTCTACAGCGCAGTGATCCCGCCATTCATCGATCCGGATGGCCAGATACTGTTGCAATTTACCATCCTTGCCGGTCTGACCGTGATCACTGAAACGACTGGCCTTACCTTCTATGCCAGTCTCGCGTCCCGGGCGCGCAAGTTGGGTCGTGCCGATCAGGCACAGCCCTTGTTCCAGAAGATTGCGGCGACCGTGTTGATCGCCGCGGCGCTGATATTGACATGGTGGAATCTGACCGATAGCGCGGTACAGAGCGCGTTCAACCTGCCGCAAGGCAATATGGGCTAGTATAATGCGATGATTAGAACCTGCTTGTCTCTGATAGCCATGCTCTTTGCTACCCCCCTATATGCACAGGAAGCGCCCGCAGCTGGCTATAATCCCGAATCGATATTGGCGCTGAAAAGCCTGCAATTGCTGGACCAGCGTCTGAACGCAATCGGTTATCGGCTGGTCGAAGCCAACACCCCATATTGTACGGACAGAATAGTGCAAGCCGGCCTGTTGCTGCATGATATCGATCAATATCCCGACCATGCAATCGCCAGATTTGCACTGGGCTTTGATGGACCGATTGCGATCAACGCAGTGGCCCCCGACAGTCCGGGCGCTGCTGCGGGACTTTTTGCCGGCGATGATATCCTGGCGATCAATGGGATGACGGTGGCCGACATTCCCCTCGACGATCCCGAAATCATGAAAGAAGCGATGGATTATCGGCGGATCGCAGCGGTCAACAACCTGCTGGACAATGCACTGTCCCAAGGTGATGTGGTACTCGAGATATTGCGCGGCGGTGAACAACGCCAGGTGACGGTGGAATCCCGGCCAAGCTGCCCCAGCCGGTTTCAGATAGAGGTCAGTGCGGATCGCGGCGCATCTGCCAATGGCAAAATAGTCTCCGTCACCTCCCGCCTCGCCGAATATTTTCTGAACGACGATGAATTTTCCGCCGTCATCGCGCATGAACTGGCTCATAATCTGTTGAAGCATCGCGACCAGCTTGATGCGCAAAGCGTCAATCGCGGTTTTTTTGGACAGCTTGGCAAGAGTGCGGGGCGGATCAAGAGTACCGAGATTGAGGCCGACCGACTGTCGGTGTGGCTGATGATCAATGCCGGCTACGACCCGCAAGCGGCAATCCGCTTCTGGACCCGTTACGGCAAGGAACATGGCAAGGGCATATTCTCCGCCTCAACCCATTATCGCTGGAAAAAGCGGGTGGATCTGTTCGAAGAGGAAATGGCTAAAATGGCGGTGATGCAACCTGTCGATGGCAAATATGCGCCGCCACTGCTGGTCAAAATGAACTGACTTAATCGTCCCCGTCGTAAGCGTCTTTGCAATTGCGCCGCTCTTGCTTGTTTTGCGCCTCATCCAGACAGAGTTTCCGCTGTTCTTTGCGATCGCCGAGCACTTTGCGGCCCAGATCTTCTTCCTTCTCCGACTGGGTCTGGGTGGTCGCATCAACCGCTGTCTCGACCACCGTTCCGACGGCGCGGAACGGCGCCGTGATGATCTTGCTGGCGACGCAGCCGGACAATAGCAGGGGGATGAGAGCCGCCGATAATATCGGGAATATGCGCATGAAATACTCCTCAGATGCTTTGTGCTGCGACCATGATGACGACCGGCTGAATAGCGGAGCGGATCATGATTGCGCCAGCAATTTCTCGGCCATGGCCCGAATGTCACTGCCAATTTCAGGATGGGCCAATGCCATCGCCAGATTGGCTTCGACATAGCCTTGCTTGGACCCGCAATCATAGCGCTTGCCGTCAAAGGTCATGCCGTGAAACGGCTGCTTGCCGATCATCTGCGCCATTGCATCGGTCAGCTGGATTTCACCCCCGGCACCCGCCTCCTGATTCTCCAATATCCGCATAACCTCGGGCTGCAGTATATAACGCCCCGGCAGGATCAAATTGGACGGCGCGGTGCCAGCCGCTGGTTTCTCGACCAGACCTATGACCTCGGTGATTGGCCCGTCGCGTTTGCCCGGATCAATGACACCATAAGAAGGCGTATCCGCGATCGGGATTTCCAGCGCGCAGACGATATTGCCGCCAAGTTTGCCATAGGCACTTACCATTTGCTTCATGCAGCCGGGAGAGCCGACCATGAGTTCGTCGGGCAGAAATATCGCAAAGGGTTCGTCGCCGACAATGTCGCGCGCGCACCAGATGGCATGGCCGAGACCAAGCGGTTCCTGCTGTCGCACAAACACACAGTCACCGGGCTTGAGCCTGGTTCCCTCCAGGACCGAACGGTCTTTCGATCGGTCCGCCATGGTCCGTTCCAGTTCATAGGCCATGTCGAAATGGTCCTCGATCATCCCTTTGCCGCGGCCATTGACGAAGATCATCTGCTCGATTCCGGCCTCCAGCGCTTCATCCACGGCATATTGGAGAAGCGGGCGGTCGACGATGGGGAAAAGTTCCTTGGGCATCACCTTGGTCGCCGGCAGGAAGCGGGTCCCCATGCCCGCGACCGGGAATACCGCTTTTCTGATCGGTTTCATGGGTCTGATCTAGTCCTTCAACTTGTCGGCAAAACTGGTACGCAATTTTTGCAGCTTTGGCGGGATGGTGGCGACACAATAAGGGTTGCTGCGGCCCTCGTCAGCCCAATATTGCTGATGATAATCTTCCGCCACATACCAGGGCGCCGGTCCCTCGATCGTTGTGACAATCGGTTCCGCTCGGCCCTCTCCGGCCCGCACTATAGCGGTTTCCGCTTCGGCGCGCTGGTCATCGTCCAGCGGGAAAATCGCCGATCGATACTGGGTGCCGATATCATTGCCCTGACGATTGAGCTGGGTCGGATCATGGGTTGCGAAGAAAATGTCGAGCAGGTCGGAATAGCTCACCACCTCATCATCAAAGCCAAGCTTGATCGCTTCGGCATGGCCGGTCGTTCCCGAACAGACCTCACGATATGTCGGGTTCGGATTCGCGCCGCCGATGTAACCGCTTTCGACCGAATGCACGCCGGCAATATCATTGAACACCGCCTCGGTGCACCAAAAACAGCCGCCGGCAAAAATCGCTTCCTGCTTTGCCATAGATACTCCTTTTACACGGGGACAGCGTCGCCCTCGCTATTTGCATTGCTGCTTTCTTCATCGCGCCTGGCGACCAGAAGATACATGGCGGGTATCACCACGCGAGACAAGAGGGTCGAACTGATCAATCCGCCGATGATGATCGCGGCCAAGGGCGCATAGAGCGCACCGCCCCACAGAGCGAGGGGGGTCAAGCCGCCGATTGCCGTGATCGACGTGAGCAGCACCGGCAGGAAACGAACCTCGCCCGCCCGTTCGATCGCTTCGCGCAAACCCATGCCCTGATTCCGCAGCTGGGTGGTAAAGTCGACCAACAATATCGAGTTTTTGATTTCAATCCCGATCAGCGCGATAAACCCGATAATCGCCATGACGCTGAGCGAATTGCCGGTGATGAACAGGGCCAGAAGTCCGCCAAAAGTCCCCAGAGGGATAACGCCAGCAACCACGATCGTTTCCCGGAATCGCCGGAACTCCGCCACCAGAACCGCAAGAATCAACATCAGTGCGGTGATGACCAGGGGTCCGAAATCGCCAAAGGTCTGGCCAATTTTCTCGGCTTCGCCGCCGACCGACCATGTATAGCCTTCCGGAAACTTGATCTGCTCCAGCTGTTCCACAGCGCGGTTGTTGACCGTCGACGGGATTTCGCCAAAATCCACTTGCGCCGTAACCAGCACCGTTCGCTGCAACTGATAGCGCTGGATTTGCGGTGTCACATTGGTGAGCTTGGGATTGGTTATCTGCGACAAGGGCACAGGATCGCCGGTGCGTGTGGCGACATAGATCTTGTCCAGCACCGACATCGGCAGGCTGCCCTCGAACGGGAAGCGGACGGTCACCGGATAATCATCCCCTTCCTGATCCCGATAGGATGATGCCGGTTCACCACTGATTGCCAAGCGAATGGCACGACGTGGCTCGCCCGACGGGATATTGAGCAGCGCTGCTTTTTTCTCATTCAGACCAATGTCCAGATCGATCTTGTCGGTTTCCACCGGATTGACAATATCGCGCGCGCCAGGGGTTTTTCGCAACACATTGGCAACTTTACCGGCCAATTGCTTGAGCTTGTCCAATTCCGGTCCCGCCACCCGGATGACAATAGGCGCATCCACGTGAGTTCCATTCTGGAAAAGTTCAATCTTTACGCGGGCGCCGGCAATCTGATCGAGTTGCTTGCGCAACCGCTCGATCATTTTCGGACCTTCGCGTGTGTCCCATTCGTCCAGCACGGCCAGCACTTCGCCATAGTTGATACGCTCGGCTCTGGGGCCGACATTGTAAAATACCTGCGGGTTGCCGTTGCCGATATTCTCCGCCCGCACTTTGATACTGGGTTCGGTTTTCAGGACTTTTGTGACTTCGGCAACAATCCGGTCAGTGCGATCCAGGCTGCTGCCCTGTTCCGCTTCGACCGAAACCCGGAAATAGGGAGCATCGGCAAAGGGAAAGAGCGAGAAGCCCAAGGTCGGGACAAGCGCGAAAGCAGAAAAGCACAAAACCATTGCCAGCACCACAGTCTTGACCGGCGCCCCCAGAGCGATGTGCAAAAAGGGCCGGTAAAACCGTTGAATCTTGTCATTAACCCAGCGCAGCGCCCGATTGCCTTCCGGATTTTCATCGCGCCGGAGCAAGCGACTGGCGAGAAAGGGAATAAGCGACAGGGATATCACCAGCGAGGCAGTCACCGTCGCGATAATCGCAATGAAGAATGACTTGGTATAGGCACCGGCTCCGCCAGGCAGAAACAGCAAGGGGACAAAGGCCAGAACAAGGACGGCCGTAGATCCGATAACGGCTGCGCGGATTTCCAGACTCGCCTCAATAGCCGCCTGGGTTCGCGTCTTTCCCATCCGTAAATGCCGGGCGATATTTTCCGTCACGACGATGCTGTCGTCGACCAGCAACCCGAGAGATACGATGAAACCGGCAATCGAGAGCTGGCTGAGATTATATCCCATCGCATATAAAACCAGCAGGCCGGAGGCGAGCGAGAGCGGGATCGAGATCATGACAATCGCCGAGGATCGCAAACCAAGCGGCAGCAGTGTCAAAATGACCAAGGCGATCGCGATCGTAAAATCGCGGGTCAGTTCATTCATTCGCCTCTTCACATCGCGGCTCTGGTCAAACTGCATGACCAGTTTGATGTCCGGCGGCAATATCGAACGCTGCTGGTCCAGTTCGATATCAAGCTGCTTTTTCAGGCGAGTGACATCCACACCATCTTTTTGCGTGACAGTGAGAAACACCGCCCGCTGGCCATTATGCCGGGTCCGGTAAATCTGCTCCGCGGCGCCCCAGCCGATTTCAGCGACATCACCGACGGTCAAAAGCGAGCCGTCCGACGCCCGGAGCGGCAATCCACGAATTGCCTCCAGATTTCGAAATGCACCACCGGCTTCGACGTTCAGCCTTCGTTCGCCGCTCTGTACCGCGCCGCCAGGCAAATCTGCACCGCCCTGGCGCACGGCATCGGCAATCGCACTAGCCGGAACACGCAGCTCGGACAGTCGATCCGGCTTGACTTGCACGCTGACTTCCGGCTGCGGCAGGCCAAAAACCCGTGATTCCCGAACACCGGAATTGCGCGCAAAGACATCCACCAAATCGTCAGCATATTTCTCCATCCGCCGCCAGGAAGCAGTTTCGCTGACCAAAGCCACCTGCATGACAGCGGCCTCCGTCGTACGGACCTTGCGATACTCAAGTCTCTGCAATTCTTTGGGGAGCTGATCGCGGATCGCGGACACTTCGCGCACGACATCATCGAAATAGCCGTCGACATCGCCCGACCATCCACTAAATTCAACGGTGATAATAGTTCCACCATCCGTACTCGTCGATTGCACTTCGACAATATCATCCAGACCCTGAACAACATCTTCAATCGGCTTGGCGACCGTCTCTTCCATTTCTTGGGCATCTGCACCGGGCTGGACAGCGATGATATTGACAACGGGAATCGGAAAATGAGCGTCAACTGCCCTGGGAATATTGTTGAGCGCGGTCAGGCCGAGCACGACAAGAAGGGCAAAAAGGACAAGGCTGAGTTGCCAGCGGGAAATGACGAACCGGGCAAGCATATCAGGCCCGACGACCCTCCTGATTCAACACAGCAATCATTGCGCTGTCCGGATCGGTTTTATCAAGTCCCCGTCCCTCAGTTTCTCGACGCCCCGCGTCACGATGACTTCGCCTTCCTTCAGGCCAGCCAGTATTTCGAGACTCTTGTCGGTCAATTTGCCAATTTGGACATTGCGCTGCTTCACCCGATTCTTGGCATCCACCACAAATACAAGACCTTCATCGGTACGGACACCGAATATCGCATTGGCAGGGATCGCGAATGTCGCTGCTGTCTCGCGGGACACTTGCACTTCGACCATACCCAATTGACCGGAACGCAGACGCTCACTGGCCGGAAGCGAAAAACTGACCTCGAACGTTCCGGTCCGCTCATCCGCCCGCCCGTCTTTTTCGCTGACCACCGCATCAAGCGGCGTTTTGGAAACGGCGGAAAGCATGACCTTGGCAGGCATGCCGACGCTGATACGGGCGGCGTCGGAATCGGGCATCGGAACACGCAGCACAAAGCCTTTGTCTATTTCTCCCAATATCAGCGCGGTCATGCCGGCTGTCACAATTTGCCCCGCATCAATATTGCGGGACAGGACGATGCCATTGCTGGGCGCTCGGATATAGGATGTGCGGCTGGCAAACTCCGTGGCCTCGATCCGGGCCCGAGCCGCGCGCGCAGTCGCGTCCGCTTGTTCGAGCCGGGATTTGGTCACCCAGCCATCTTTGAACAATTTCTCGATACGATCAAATTCAGCTTCTGCGCGATCTCGTTCGGCGCGCGCCGCGCTAAGGTCCGCCGCAACCGTGCTGTTATCCAGAGCAGCGAGAATGGCACCGCGCTTCACCCGGTCGCCTTCTTCATAACGGACCGACGCGACCTTGCCACCGGTGGTAAAACCGAGCGATGTTTCTCGGCGCAAGCGAACGGTCCCGGCGGCATTCAGCGTTTCGCTGTCGCTGGCCGGTTGGACCGTGGTCACGGCTGCCGGAACGGGGTCCGTCGATTTGGGTTTTTCGGCTGGTTCGCTGACGCTGCATCCGGTCAAAAAAACCAGACCGACCAAAATCGATATTATCGTTCTGCCAAGCGTCATATCGCGCATTTCCACCCCTAATAAGTTCGTCTAAAGTCTCTATCGGGCCTTGACCAATAGAAAATTGCTAAATGAAGCCAAAAAGGACTGGATTGTTAAACCCGGCCGCTTGAATGTGCTATTAAAGTGTCAGTTTTAACTTTCGGTACCGACGACCTTCCGGCCGACGCACCCCCCTTTATCGGGTAAATAAATAGCTATTTCGGCGACGCCGCCCGGCGGAGACGGTCATTTAGAGCCAGCCCGATCCCGCTATCGCTAACCGGTGCCACGGCAATTTTTGCTTTTTCACTCGCGTCGGCATCGTGGAGCGCGGCAAACAAGCGGCTGGCGGCTTCAGCAAGATCGCCGCCTGCGGACAGGTTCATGGTCCCCGCCACGGGCCCAAAGCCGATATGATATTCATCGGACCGGGCGGTTGGCGCATCGAGACGAACCGGCTTTGCAGGCGCATAATGCGACATTAACTGTCCGGGCGCCTCGATCTTCCCGCTGATTGTGGCGACCGCCGGCTTCCCGGCAATGGCCGCCAACTGTGCCGGCGTCACCGGTCCCGGTCGCAAAATCCGGAAGTCGTTGCCATCAATTGCGACGATCGTCGATTCAATGCCCTGTTCGCAGGGTCCGCCGTCGAGGATCAGCGGTGCCGCTGAGCCGAGACTGCTGGCGACATGGTCCGCCGTGGTCGGGCTGATCGCGCCGCTGCGATTGGCCGATGGCGCTGCAAGATACAGGCCGGAAGCGTCCAGCAATTCGCGCATTACCGGGTGAGCAGGAGCCCGCAAGGCGATCGTATCGAGACCGGCGGTCACCGCCGCGGCGACCGGACAATGTTCGGCTTTTGGCACCACCAGCGTCAGTGGTCCGGGCCAGAGCACCTCGGCGAAACGAACGGCGAGCTGGTTAAATTGCCCGAGCTTGCTGGCCGCAGCCAGGTCAGGCACATGGACGATCAGCGGATTGAAATCCGGACGTCCCTTGGCCCGGTAAATCTCCGCCACCGCCGCTGCATCGGTCGAATCGGCGGCCAGCCCGTAAACGGTTTCGGTCGGCACCGCGACCAGTCCACCCTCGCGCAATCGTGCCACGGCCTCGCCAATCGTCGCCGTGCCGTAGCGGCGCGCTTCCCCGCCAATATGATCATTTGAGCCAGACATGACCCTGCGCTATAGCCCAGCGGAAATTCAGGCAACAACGGATAGCAAATTCATGACTTTTACAGCCCCCGGTCGCGAACAAAATTTTGTCCTCAAACATATTGCCGGTATCGGTGATCTGGCCAGCCATGACCGCTTTGCCGGCGCCAGCGAGGATATGGTCGAGGCGATTGTCGATGGCATTGGCCAATTTGCCGCAGGCGAATTTGCCCCGCTCAACCGGATTGGCGACACAGTCGGCGCCTGCTGGAATGACGGCAGTGTGACCATGCCGGAAGGATTCAAGGCGGCTTATGCGCAATTTGTCGAAGGCGGCTGGGCGTCGATTGACGGTCCGGAAGATTTTGGTGGCCAGAGTCTGCCCTATTCGCTTTCAGCGCTGATCCTCGAGACCTGCGGCGCCGCAAATTTTGCCTTCACTCTCTGCCCGATGCTCAGCTTTGGCGCGATCGAAGCGATTCACGTCCACGGGTCCGACGAACAGAAGACACAATATCTTCCCAATCTGATTTCCGGCGCCTGGACCGGCACGATGAACCTGACCGAGCCGCAGGCCGGGTCTGATGTCGGCGCGCTGCGCTCTACCGCAGAACCGATTGTCGAGGGCGAACATGCCGGCAAATATAAGATCAAGGGACAGAAAATCTACATCACCTTTGGCGAACATGATCTGACCGACAATATCATCCATCTGGTGCTTGCCCGGACACCCGGCGCGCCGGAAGGAACAAGGGGCATATCCTTGTTCATCGTGCCCAAATATCATCTCGATGCAGACGGCAAGGCCGGTGCACCCAATGACGTGACCTGCGTGTCGATCGAGCACAAGATCGGCATTCACGCCTCGCCGACCTGCGTCATGGCTTATGGCGAACAGGATGCCTGTATCGGCGAGCTGATCGGCGGCGAATTTGGCGGCATAAAAGCGATGTTCACGATGATGAACAATGCCCGCATCAATGTTGGCTCGCAAGGCGTGCAGATCGCCGAGCGGGCGACCCAGCAGGCCAGCCGCTTCGCTCTGGATCGCATCCAGTCGGCGCGTGCCGGCAGCGGCAACAAGGAGTCGGTGGCAATTATCGAACATCCCGATGTCCGGCGGATGCTTTTGAGGTCCAAGGCCCTGACCCAGGCGGCCCGCGCGTTGCTCTATTATGCAACATCGAGCGTCGACCGCGCAACTCTGGGTATCGACGGCGCCAAGTCCCGCGCCGAAATCCTTACGCCTTTGATCAAGGGCTATGGCACCGATATCGGCAATGAAGTCGCCTCGCTCGGGGTACAAGTGCACGGCGGCATGGGCTTCATCGAAGAAACCGGCGCTGGCCAGCATTTCCGTGATGCCCGGATCGCACCGATTTACGAAGGCACCAACGGCATTCAGGCCGCCGATCTCGTAGGACGCAAACTTGGTCTCGATGGTGGCAACGCGATGAAGCAATTTATCGCCGAAATTGGGGCCGAGGCCGGGGACAGTAAAACCCTGATGGCGCTGGCGCATGCCTGCGAAGATGTCCGGCAGTGGATGGCAAGCGGCGATGCGTCGATCGACGACCGGCTGGCGGGCAGCTATGCGTTCATGACCATGTTGGCGACCGCGACCTGCGGCATGCTGATGCAGAAACAGCACCGGATTGCCACCGCCGAACTGGCCGATGGCGATGATCCGTTTCTCAAGGCGAAACTGGTCACCACCCGCTATTATCTCGATCATCTGGTACCAGAAGCGCTGGGCCTCAAGGCCGCCGCGATGGGCGGAGCCGATATTTTGTACCGCCTTAGCAGCGCCGAACTGGCGGGCTGACCATGACAGACGAGGGCAATAAGGATGTTCTGAAACGCATCGCCGATGCGCTCGAACGCCTAGCCCCGCCTGCTGCCAGCCCGGTTGATTGGGCCAAGGGAGAAGCCTTTCTTAGCGACGGGCGCGGCCCCAGGGAGATTGCGCCGTTCAATCCGGTCGACATCGATCTGCTCACCGGCATTGATCAACAAAAGACTCGCCTGCTCGACAACACCAGCCGTCACGCGCGGGGCCATGCCGCGCATGATGTTCTGCTCTGGGGTTCTCGCGGCATGGGCAAATCAGCGCTGGCCAAATCCGTGGTCCGCGCCCTGCAAGTGCAAGGGAACGATATTGCTCTGGTCGACGCACCATCGGACCAGCTTGAAAATCTGCCGGCGCTGTTCGAGATGCTCGCCCCCGTAAAGCGCCGTTTCATCATCTTCATCGATGATATCGGATTTGCCGAGGGCAGCAGCGAACCGCGTCTGCTCCGCTCGATGCTCGAAGGCGGCGCGAGCCAGCGGCCTGCCAATGTCCGCCTCTATGTCACCTCCAACCGCCGGCATATCGTCCCGCGCCAGATGAGCGAGCAGGATGACCCGATCAACCCGCGCGACGCGGTCGATGACCAGCTCGCGCTATCCGATCGTTTCGGTTTGCGATTGGGCTTTCACGCCGCATCGCAGGATGATTATCTGGCCATCATCGCCCGCTATGCCGAAGCCCATGGTCTCGAATTCGAGCGCGAAGATGCCCTGCTATGGGCGAAACAGCGCGGCAGCCGGTCGGGCCGGGTGGCGTGGCAATATATTGTCGAACTGGCCGGGCGCGCCGGAAGCTTTCTAGCCTAAGCCTATTTCTCTGCCGCCGCATCAGCCCTGGCAGCGCCCTTGCGCGAGACCCGCCAGATGATTCCGCCGACATCGTCGCTGACCAGCAGCGCTCCGGTCTGGTCAAAGGCGACCATCGCCGGGCGGCCACGTGCCAGTTTCTCATTATCGACAAATCCGCTCAGGATCGTGACCGGCTTGCCTTCCGGTTCGCCACGCAGGTTGAAATTGACATAGACCACATCATAGCCGGACAGGGGCTGGCGGTTCCACGAACCATGGCGTGCAACCACCGCACCGGTTGCAAACGGTTTGCCCAGCGCCTGGCCATGAGAAAAGGCAAGACCCAGCGGCGCCACATGTGCGCCCAAGGCATAATCCGGTCGCCGTTCATATTGGCGGTGATCGAGATTTTTCGGATCGACCCGGGGATCGACATTGCCGCCCCAGAAATGCCATGGCCAACCGTAATGTGCGCCCCAGCGGACTTCGGTGAGATAGTCCGGCACCATGTCGCTGCCCAGCATGTCGCGTTCGTTGACCACGGCATAGAATTTGTCGGTACCCGGCAGATAGGCCATGCCGACCGGATTGCGCATGCCATCGGCATAGATGGTCTTCTTGTTGGTCGCGAGTTCAACCTGCAAGATCGCAGCACGCTGCTTCTCTAAGTCCAGACCATTTTCGCCGATATTGCTGTTCGAACCGACCGAGACGTAGAGATATTTCCCGTCCTGGCTGGCGAGCAGGCCGCGGGTCCAGTGATTATTCGGTTGTTTCGCATTCAGATTGGCAACCTTGCGGCCCTCGGCGGTGATTTTCGTATCGCCTTCCGTATAGGGATAGGCAAAGATCGTATCGGTATTGGCAACGTATAGTGTGCCGTCAACCAGCGCCATGCCAAACGGCGAGTTGAGATTTTCGAGGAAAGTGAATTTCTCGTCGACCTGACCATCCTTGTTGCTGTCGCGCAGCAGGCTGATTCGGTTGGCCGATTCGGTGCCCGCTCCGGCCTTGCTCATCAGATTGCGCATGATCCAGCCTTCGATACCCTTGTTGGTCCGCGGCGGACTGTTTGTTTCTGCCACCAGCAAGTCGCCATTGGGCAAGCGGAACATGCTCCGCGGATGGTCCAGCCCTTCGGCGAAGCGCTCTACCACCAGGCCCTCGGCTGCAACCGGGCCTTCGCCTTCGCCCCAGGGCTCGGCTTTGGCGATATTGATGGTCGGGAATTTTTCCGAGCGGACATTGGTCAGATCTGGTTCCACGCCCTCGGTTGCCTCGAGCGGCAAGCGCGCCGTATCGCCACGGGTAAAATAATATCCTGCGCCCACCCCGAGGATGATGAGCAGAATCGCGATATTTCTAATATGTTTGAGCATCAGCCGATAATAGGTGGCGTCAGGGGTCCTGACAAGCGCGCTGTTAGGCGCTCATCGGCCCGTCCACCAGATAGCCAGCGCCACCAGCGCGCCAAGCGCCAGTCCGGCCAACAAACCGGCGGACGGTTGCCCCATGAAACCACCGGCAATCGCGCCGACAATTGCGCCAATCGCAATGAACACGCCGCCACCGCTGCTATTTGCCGGTCGATCGCCGGAAGAATTGGAAGCATGTTTTGGAGTATCACTATTCATGGCCGCTGCCTTAAACCACAACCAATCCCATGACCAGAGTTTCCCGTCCAACTTATGATTAACATGCCGCTAACCTTAGCTTTTGAAGATATTTCCACTGGTCGCCGGTAGAAGTCATGGTCAGGTTGGAGGCGGACACGTTTCCCGAAACAGGAGCCATTAATGCAATTACCCGTATTCATTGACTCCACCCATTATAGCGCTGCCGAATTGCTGATCAGCAACTATGGCGAAGAAGCCGGACTGGAAGCGGCCAATCGTGCCGACAAGAGCCGGTCAATCGGCAACCATCTCCATTATTGCAAATGGCGGCAAGTGGAACGGCTGTGCGTTTTGCTGTCCATCGACCAGTCGATCGGGACGGTGCACTGACCTAGCGGTCGGGATTGCAGACAATATCGGCGGCCCCATCGGTTCGCACCGTGCAATTGGGCTTGCCGGCGATCGCGATTCGTCCGGTGCCATTGTTGGTGATATTGGCTTCCCGCGTCACCTTCATCTGGCTACTCGCCGGGCCGCGCTGGACAAGCGTGAGCTTTTCGACCGTGAAGTCCGGGCTTTCAAACATGCTGGCCCCTTGCAGCTCGACCCGGGCATCGCGCACCTTGCCGGCCACGATCACTTGCCCGCCGCCGGTCATCGCCACATCCAGCCGGTCTGCATCAACCGCATCAATCCGCAATGTACCAAAGCCGCCGAGCCGCACGCGCGGGGTGCGGCCCGACAATTTGTCGAGCGTCACCAGACCGGATCCGAGATGCGAGATATTGCTGATCGCATAGCTGCTGAGGAAAAGGGTGACCGGCGCATCGGCGTCATAGTCATCGCCACTCAGTGATTTCGGTCTGATCGAAACGATCAGCTGCTTGCCATTTTTTTGCAGCGACACCCGGTCTAATATTTCCCGGGTGTCCCCTTCCGCGCGCGCCGACGGACCTTTGCCCGAGGTCAGCACCACATCGACACCATTGCCGATTCGGATATCATCAAAGCCGAATAGCGAAAATTTGCGTTCCGCCGCCTGGGCCGCCGACGATAGCAGCGCGGCGGTCAGGAGAAAAATCGGCCAAAACTTCATTTCGGCCGGGCTTCGCCAAATTCCATCCAGCCAAGCCATCGCGGCGTCTTCGGTGCATAATGGCCATCATTGTCCGCCAGCGCATAGCCGTGGGCTTCAAATAATTTTGCAACCGGACGATGCAGGTGACAACCGCCGGCAATATGTTTCCACACCGGTTCGATCCGGCGTTGCCATTTTTCCGGCCCCTTGTCGGGCGCCCGGCCATGTTCGAGAAACAATATCTTGCCGCCGGGTTTCAAGACCCGCCGCATTTCGGATAGCACTTGCGGCCCGTCCTGCACCGAACAGAGCGTGAAAGTGGTCAGCACGGTGTCAAAACTGTCGTCGGCAAAGGGCATGGCTTCACCAATGCCGTCGCATATATCCATGTCAAAGCCGCGTTCGCTGGCTTCCCGGCGGGTATAGTCGAGCAATTCTGCAGACGGATCGAGACCGGTCAATTTGGTGACCTTCGAACGGTCATAAAATTGCAGATTTATGCCGCCGCCACAGCCCAGTTCCAGCACGTCGCCATCGGCTTTTGGCACGATCTGGCTACGATCTTTCATCACTGCTGGCTGCGAGCAGGCGACGCGGATCAGCTTTGGAACCGCATATTTTTCCCATAGATTTGGCATCGCAGGCGAATCTGCCACATTGGGGGCAGATCGCCAAGCGATTTCAGCATGTTGATCGCGCGATCAACCGCAGGTGATGTCGCCAGACCCCATCGATCGCGACTTGCACTTGGCATCGCCATGAATCCGGACATCGCCAGAGCCCATGACCTTGGCGTCGACCGATCCGTCCGAGGACAGCTCGACATCGCCGCTGCCCGCGACCGATATGCTGGCGCTGGCGGCGTTCAGGTCCTTGCCGCTGATATCGCCCGAACCGGCAATCGATATGTCGATCGATTCGGCCGTGCCCGCCAGAGTCAGATTGCCCGACCCGGCAATTTTGGAACTGAGCGACGCCGTATCGATTTTCGCCACCCGGATGTTGCCGGACCCGGCGATGCTCAATTTTGTCGACTCTCCGGTCATCGTATCGACCTCGATATCACCCGAGCCGGCGAGCTTGGCGCTCTTCAAGGACGGCGCGCTGACATAGATTGTGGCCTTGCCGCTATCACCCCAGGACATGCCGCTGTTATCCCTGCCAATTTTGATCTCGTCACCGGATATTTTATAACGCAGCTGTTCGATTGCCTTGGCATCGCCTTCGGCCCGGATCGAGAAGTCATCGGCGGTGGTGAAGACGATATTATCGGGACCGGCAAGCGTTACCGCTTCGAACGGGCCCGGGTTGCTGGCGCTGGTGCCGATGGGGCTGCCATCAGAAAAGCTGCTCGTACCCGTGCTGGTCGCAGCATCGCCGACGGCATTGGCGATGGAACCTTCACAAGCCGCGAGCGCCAGTAGTGGTGCCAAAAACAATATTTTCTTCATCCATGCCTCCTGTGCTGTATTAATGCACTAATACGCTTGCGCCCGACAGAGATCAACTGAAATATTTGGCTCGTCCGGGCATGAAAAAAGGGGCTGCCACATTGCTGTGACAACCCCTTCCCTATTTCGACGAAGGACGAAGCCTTATCGATCAATCATCCTTGACTTCATAATATTGCGGAGCCGCAATATTGAGTATCTCGAGAATCTTCGTCAGAGCCGTCGGCTCATCGGTTTCTTCCATGGCCGCCAGCTCGCGGGCGAGACGGCTGGATGCCGCTTCAAAAATCTGCCGTTCGGAATAGCTTTGCTCCGGCTGGTCATCGGCGCGGAACAGATCGCGGGTCACTTCGGCAATCGATACCAGATCGCCCGAGTTGATCTTCGCTTCATATTCCTGTGCCCGGCGCGACCACATCGACCGCTTGACCTTTGGCTTGGCTTTCAGTGTTTCCATGGCTTCCCGCAGCGTCTTGTCGGAAGACAATTTGCGCATTCCGACGCCTTCTGCCTTGTTGGTCGGAACCCGCAAGGTCATCCGCTCTTTTTCAAAGCGCAAAACATATAGCTCAAGTTGCATGCCGGCAATTTCTTCATTTTGCAGCTCAACAACTCGGCCAACGCCATGTTTCGGATAAACAACATAATCGCCCACATCAAAGGACAGCACATTCGCAGCCATAAAAAGCCTTTCTTGATTCAATGGAAAAGAACGCTAGTCAACGTTCGAATTTCGTAATCGCCTGACGAAAAAACCCTTTCGTACATATATTTAACGACCGAACACCACCCGCTTCCTCAGGTGTCCAGCCGCCAAGCCCCGTATCTTTAACAGATTCGTCACAAAAAAGCAATTTTTCGTTGCAATGCACAACTGATCGTGCGCGGACACGCCACTGGTTGGCATCCGGCATCGGGTTTTATTGCTTCAGAATTGCAATATTGGCTGGTCCGAACAAACCGGTGCAGCCTGGGCAATAGGGCGCGAAACTAATCGCCGTCGCCGGGTTTCTCCGAGAAGTAAGCTTCAAACTTGCCTTCCATGCCTTTGAACTCATCGGCATCGGCAGGCGGTTCGCGGCTAACCGTGATATTCGGCCATTCTTCGGAAAATTTGGTGTTAACCTCAAGCCATTTTTCAAGGCCGTCTTCGGTATCGGGCAGAATCGCTTCGGCCGGGCATTCGGGCTCACAAACGCCGCAATCGATACATTCGCTGGGATTGATGACCAGCATATTATCGCCTTCGTAAAAGCAATCCACCGGGCAAACTTCTACACAGTCCATATATTTGCATTTGATGCAGGCTTCGGTAACAACATAAGTCATCTGGTCGTGAACTCCCCTATACCAGTCCGCCATTCGAGGTCAGCAATTCGATCCTAGCTATTGTGCAATTTCTGGCACGTCAACAGTTGGTTTGGCCGCTATTTCAATTACCAGTCTGCAATATCTCATAACAGGATTGCGCCTGCAAAGCGCTGCTGCGCCGTTCCGGCAGCGCAATGATGCGCACGACATGCACAACATGACCCTGCGGGACAGTGAGAATGTCTCCCTGCCGAACCTTGACATGGCCCCGCTCGATCCGCCGCCCGTTCAACCGGACATGCCCTTTTTCCGCCAGCTTGCGCGCCATTACCCTGTTACCGGCAAAGCGCAGATACCAGAGCAGCTTGTCGATCCGCAGCGCCGGTTGCGCTGCGGGGATCGGATCCGCTGCTCTGCCGTTCAAGCCTGCATCCTATTTTTTCATGCTGTCCCTGAGCGCTGCCAGTTCGGCAAAGGCACCGCCAGCGGTCGCCAGAACGGGTTCCACCTTGCGCTTGACGGGCGCGCCCTTGGCCTGTTTCTGATGCTTTTCTCGGGATTTAGACTGACCTTGGTTCTTTTTGCGCGCCATGCCCTTCCAGCGCCAATATTGCACCGCCTCCACCGGTTCTGCCGAAACGGATATATTGTCCGCTGGCGCTTCAACCGATTCTGCGACCGCCGTCGGTCCGGTATCCGAGGTCACAGCCTCTTCAGCAACGGCTTGCGTCTCAACAGCACTGGCCTCGGGTGACGCATTATCTTCGGAAACGGGTTTTTCAACCGGGGCTGGCTTGTCATTGGTTTTGACGAAGCCTGAAAGATCGAGCAGCGCATCATGGCAGCTTTTCGAAAGCCCCAATGACGTCGCCAGCGCAGGATCAATGGCAAAAATTGCGCCTTGCTGCCGAGCTTCATGCGCTTGCTTGATCAAACGCTCGACCATGTCGACCCGGACATATTCATCGGCAATCTTGCGGAAGCCGAGCCGCGAAGCATGATCGGCAGAAGCGAACGTCCCTTGCTTGAGATGCACGGCATTGTCCGGTGCCTGGTCTATCATCGGCTGTGCGTCAAAGGCCGCGAATAAAGCCGTCCGCCAGAGCACCGCACCGGGTTTCATCAGCGCGTGATGGAAAATATCGAGCGCCCCGAATACCAGACCCGCCCGGCGCGCGTGGCCGCGCATGTCATTGTCGAGTGCACGGATGGCCTGGTCGATTTCGCGCCGCGACAAGATCCCGCCGGCATCGACAATTTGCGCAAACAGGGCACGAACCGCCGCCGGTGTTTCCGGCTCATTGGCCAGCGCGTCAATTTTCATCAGTCCCTGCAGATGCTTGGCCTTCATTGCATCGACCCAGGCCTTGACCCGGTCGATCACTTTCTGGCTGTCGTCGGCGGCCATATCCTTGATCGACCGTTCGAACTTGATCTCGGGCTGCAGGAGAGTCTTGCCCTTGGTCAGAACCGCCAGCCGGCTGTCGCCCCACAATATCGTCGGCTGACCGGTCGCATCGGGGGCCAGCGCCAGCACCGAATCTGGTGCCTTGGCAAGAGCGTCTGCATTTTCTGTCATAATCCGTCCCAAATATCTTTCTGCCGCCGCAAGCAGCATCTTGCGATCCTCTCTCCGGCTATCGGAAGGCACGAGAAATTGGAAGCCCTTGAGTGTTCCTATTTCCTGTCCCTCGACCAGCACCTTGCCATCCACATCGACGACCACATCCTGGGGCAGCATATCTTTCAGCAGACCGCGCATCAACACCCGGGTGCGCTTGTCGACAAAACGCTGGGTCAATTGGGTGTGCATCGCATCGCTCAACCGGGACTCCAGGGCACGGGTGCGATCAATCATCGCCTCAGGCTGCTCCACCCAATGGGACTTTTGCGCGATATAGCTCCAGCTGCGGGCGGCAGCGATCCGCGCGCCCAGTGTCGCAATATCGCCCTGAACATTTTCCAGCCGGGATATTTCCTGCGCCATCCGGGCATGAGGGATTCTCCCGGAACCGCCGGCCAGATGCGGCCAGAGCGAGGCGACAAAGCGCGCCTGATGGTCTGCTCCGACCTTGCGGAAATCGGGGATGCAGGCCGCTTCCCAGAGCAAGCGCACCTTGTCCGGCGAGCCGGCGAGACCGGATAGCGCCGGATCCTGCGCCAGCCTTTTCAAAACCGCCAGGTCGACGGCTTCGGGTGCCGCGCGCAATAGACGCCCTTGCGGGGTTTCCTCGAGCGAACGGATCAGCGCGTCGACCGAACCGAAATCCGGTTCGGCATTGCGCCAGTAGAGCCATTCCAGCTTCGGGAATCGATGCGATTCAAGATTTTCGATATCCTCGGCCTGCAATTCATCCGAAGTGGCCAGCCCGGTCAGCACCCCGAAACTTCCGTCTTTCTGGTGACGCCCGGCACGCCCGGCAATCTGCCCGATCTCCGCCAGGGTCAGCTGTCGGCGGCGGCGGCCGTCAAATTTCTTCAGCGCGGCAAAGGCAACATGGGTGACGTCGAGATTGAGTCCCATGCCGATGGCATCGGTGGCGACGAGATAGTCGACCTCGCCATCCTGATACATTTTGACCTGCGCATTGCGGGTCTGCGGCGACAAAGATCCCATGACGATCGCCGCGCCGCCATGTTGACGGCGGAGCATTTCGGCAATCGCGTAAACATCCTCGAGTGAAAAGGCGACAATCGCCGATCGCCGCGGCAGCCGGGAGAGCTTGCGCGGCCCGGCATAGCTCAGGGTGGAAAAACGCGGGCGGGTGATAATCTCGGCATCGGGCAGCAAGGCTTCAATCAGCGGCCGCAGGCTTTCCGACCCCAGGATCATGGTTTCATCGCGACCGCGCACATGCAGCATCCGGTCGGTAAATATGTGGCCGCGCTCGGGATCGATGCCAATTTGCGCCTCGTCGATTGCGACGAACGCAAATTCGCGGTCCATCGGCATGGCTTCAGCCGTGCACAGATACCATTGTGCATCTTTCGGGATGATCTTTTCCTCACCGGTGACCAGCGCCACCCGATTGGCTCCCTTGAGCGCAACCACCCGGTCATAGACCTCCCGCGCCAGCAAGCGGAGCGGAAATCCGATCATCCCGCTCGAATGGGCACACATGCGCTCGATGGCAAGATGGGTCTTGCCGGTGTTGGTCGGACCAAGAACAGCGACGAGAGACGACTGGGAGAAGCGGGACATTATCGGCACAACAGCCGATCGGGCGCGCAGTTGCAAGGGGCTTGCAGCAAAATCCGCAGATGCGGA
>NZ_JBALTF010000002.1:37357-39236 GCF_036964675.1 Parasphingorhabdus sp.
GAAGCGGGACATTATCGGCACAACAGCCGATCGGGCGCGCAGTTGCAAGGGGCTTGCAGCAAAATCCGCAGATGCGGACCGGATAACCGTGATTTTACACGGCTCGCCGCATGTACACCGCCTGCACGGCGGCTTAATTTGACTTTAACCAAGTTCCTGCACAGAGGTCTTACACATTTAGGATGCTAATTGATAAATTTGCGTCACCTAAGGGGTTCGTTTGTTCAAGAGTATCGACGATATCGACATGCAAGTTCAGGGGGCTGCGATTACCGCAGCAAATCCCCCGCTTTCGTCGTTACCCGACTCCATTTTTTCCAGGGAAAAAATCGCCGAGTGGCGTGAATCCTTTGCCGAAATCGACTGGGTGCCCGATCTCGGTGTCGATATCGGCAGCCCGGTCTGGTTCCGCGGCCTGGTGACGCTGACAGCCCTGTGCGGCTTTGCATTTTCCTGTCTTCCCGATTTTGGTCCGATTGCCGGACATAGCGCCGATCCGCTGAGCGGATATCGCGCCGACCAGGCGCGTTCGCAAATGATCGCGCCGCTGGCTTATGGGTCCGACACCGGCATCCGGATGGCGGCAACCGATGCGGTGCGCCCGCTGGCGGAAAGCCCCGAGCGGCCGTCGATCGAACTGGTCGCCACGCTCGGTCGCGGCGACAGTCTGCGCCGGGTGCTGCAACGCGCTGGCGTGGCCAGCGATCAAGCCACGCAGGTCAATGATCTGATCAGCGGAGCGGTTTCGCTCGGCGATATCAGGCCCGGCACCAAGATCGACGTAGTCCTCGGTCGTCGCCCGGCGAAGAATCAGGCCCGGCCACTGGACCAACTGGCGTTTCGCGCCCGCTTTGACCTCAATCTCGAAATATTGCGCGACGGCGACCAGCTGAAGCTCAACCGCAAGCCGATCCTGGTGGACGACACGCCGCTGCGGATCAAGGGCAGTGTCGGCTCGAGCCTCTATCGGTCCGCGCGTGCCGCGGGCGCACCCGCCGACGCGGTCCAGAAATATCTGCAGGTCATTGGTTCAAAAATGTCCGTGTCGCGGGACATTCGCAGCACCGACGAATTTGATATCATCCTGTCCTATCGCCGCGCGGAAACCGGCGAGGTGGAAGTTGGCGACCTGATCTATGCCGGTCTGGAACGCAGCGGCAAACCGGCGGCACAAATGCTGAAATGGCAGAGCGGTGGCCGAACCAACTGGTTTGAAGCATCGGGCGTCGGTCAGTCGAATGGCGAACTGGCCCGGCCGACCAATGGACGGATTACCTCAAGCTACGGCATGCGGCGGCATCCGATCCTGCGCTACAAGCGCATGCACAGCGGGATGGATTTCGGCGGCGGCTATGGCTCACCGATTTATGCGGTTACCGATGGCACTGTGGTTCACGCCGGTCGCAAGGGTGGCTTTGGCAATTATGTCAGGTTGCAACATGGCGGCGGGCTGGCTTCCGGCTACGGCCATATGAGCCGGATTGCGGTCAGCAATGGGCGGCGGGTGCGCAAGGGCCAGATTATCGGCTATATCGGGTCGACCGGCCTGTCGACCGGGCCGCATCTCCATTATGAACTCTATCGCGGCGGACGCACGATCAACCCCCGGTCGGTCAAATTTGTCGAGCGTGCACAGCTGGGCGGCCAGGAATTGCGCCGCTTCAAGGGCGAGCTGCAGAAATTGCAGCACGTGGAACCAGGCGCCGCATTGACCACACTGAAAAGCGCCTCTGCACAGGTTGAGCCGGAACGCGAGATCAACCGGCTCAACAAGCCGCTCAAGAGCTAAGGTCCGGATCTGGCCACCAAACAGTTTCACAGAAGAGTTGAGCGCTGCGGTCGGCTCGGCTAAGCGTTGCCCATGTCACAAAAAGCCGCG
>NZ_JBALTF010000002.1:39335-40941 GCF_036964675.1 Parasphingorhabdus sp.
AAGCGCAGCGATGATGGCAAGGAATCGCTCAACCCCGACAATTTGATGTGCCGCGCGACCAAGGCGGTGAAGGACGCGCTGGGCGACGATATTGGCATATTGACCGATGTCGCGCTCGACCCTTACACCAGCCATGGTCAGGACGGACTGATCGATGACTTCGGCTATGTCGAAAATGACCGGACGCTCGACATATTGACCAAACAGGCGCTGAATCAGGCCAATGCCGGGGCCGATATCATCGCGCCGTCGGACATGATGGATGGCCGGGTCGGCGCGATCCGCGACGTGCTCGAACTGGCGCATCATCACAACGTCCAGATCATGGCCTATGCCGCCAAATATGCCAGCGCCTTTTACGGCCCGTTCCGCGATGCCGTGGGATCAGGCGGCCTGCTGAAGGGCAACAAGAAAACCTATCAGATGGATCCGGCCAATAGCGATGAAGCGATTCGCGAAATCGCCTTCGATATTGCCGAGGGCGCCGACAGCATCATGGTCAAGCCGGGCCTCGCCTATCTCGACATCATCTACCGCGCCAAGACGGAATTCAACGTGCCGGTCTTTGCCTATCAGGTGTCGGGCGAATATGCCCTGGTGAAAGTCGGTGCTGCGGCCGGAGTCGGCGATCATGACGCGCTGATGATGGAAAAGCTGATCGCCTTCAAACGTGCGGGCTGCTCCGGCATCCTCACCTATTTTGCTGCCGATGCGGCGCGCTTGCTGCATGGCTGAAAAAGCTACCGATATAGTTCTGGAAACCGAACGGCTGATCCTGCGCAAGTGGCGGAAAAGCGATATCGAGCCATTCATGGAGCATCTCAACACCCGCAATGTCATGCGCTGGCTGGGCGGCGTGCAGAGCCGCGAGAAATTCGACGCGGCGGTGACGCGACTCGAAGGCTATGACCGCGACTTCGGCCACACATTCTGGATTGTCGAGCGCAAGTCCGATGGAGAAATTCTGGGATTTTGCGGCCTCAAGCGGGTCAATGCACCGCAACCCAAACTGACCGGCGCCCATGAAATCGGCTGGCGCCTGCGCGAAGATGCCTGGGGTCAAGGCTATGCCAAGGAGGCCGCAACGGCCTGCATGGATGCAGCCTTTACCCGCTGGAACGCGCCCTATGTCGTGGCCCTGACCGTCGCCGGCAATGAACCAAGCTGGGGATTGATGAAACGACTCGGCATGCGGCACTATCCTGAACTGGATTTTCACGATCCCAATTATGGCGAAGATCTGAACCCGACCATTGTTTACAAAATCGAAGCTGATGTCTGGAACTCCAAAGCATGACCGATCCCCTGATCCTGCCATTCAATGGCAAGAGCCCGAAAATTCACCCCAGCGCCTTTATCGCGCCAGGCTGCAAGATTATCGGCGATGTCGAAATCGGGCCCGAATCGAGCGTCTGGTATAATTGCGTGATTCGCGCCGATGTGAATTTTATCCGAATCGGAGCGCGCAGCAATATCCAGGATGGCACCACCATCCATTGCGACAGCGCCACGCCCGCGACTCCCAATGGCAATCCGACAATCATCGGTGATGACGTGCTGGTCGGCCATATGGTGATGCTCCATGGTGCGACGCTCGAAGACCGGG
>NZ_JBALTF010000002.1:41038-84860 GCF_036964675.1 Parasphingorhabdus sp.
CGGCAATCCGACAATCATCGGTGATGACGTGCTGGTCGGCCATATGGTGATGCTCCATGGTGCGACGCTCGAAGACCGGGCCTTTGTTGGCCTGAGCAGCACGGTCATGGATGGCTGCGTGATCGAGGGCGATGCGATGCTCGCCGCCGGTGCGACCCTGACTCCGAATAAACGCATTCCCTCCGGCCAGCTCTGGGCAGGATCACCCGCAAAATTCATGCGTGATCTGCCGGAAGCCGCTATTGCCGGGATGCGCATGGGTGTTGCCCATTATGTCGAAAATGCCAAGGCCCACAAGGCGGCCATCGACGATCTGGGTTAGCCCAGCCGATTCTTCCCTAGCGCAGCCGATTCTTCATGGCTTCGATCTCGGACTGCTGCCGGTCGACTTGCGCCTTCACCCAGTCGCGCCGTTCGGCAATAATGGCGATTCCGCC
Source organism: Parasphingorhabdus sp. (assembly GCF_036964675.1). GTDB lineage: Bacteria > Pseudomonadota > Alphaproteobacteria > Sphingomonadales > Sphingomonadaceae > Parasphingorhabdus. Next base: position 41,476 of record NZ_JBALTF010000002.1, read on the forward strand.
GATTTGATCTGCTTCTGTCTCGCGTTCGAGCTGCTCCCGGTACAGGGCATCGATATCGGCCAGCGCCTCGACCGAAGGACTCCGCTGTATCTCAAGCGCCGCCAGTTCCATATGGGCGACGACCCATGATTCGCTCGACACCGCCGCATCGCGCGCCGCATCCACCCGCTGTTTGACGACCGGAAGCCTGGCTTGGAACTGATCATCCGCGGCCCCGCTGCTTGTCACGGCTGCGCTGAGTCTGCCTTGCAGATCAGCTGTCAGGGAGGAAATGACGGTAGCGGGGGCCGCCGCTGCGTCCATCACCGGTTCGCTTTCATAGGGACGCTTCAGAAGCGACGGAAAGTCGCCCTGCTGCATCGCACAACCGGACAGCGTAACCGTGATGATCGTCACCAAAGCGGAAAGTTTTTTCATTGCTCTGTCTTTAGGAGAGGCTTATCCGGTCTGCAACGGCGAATCTCCAAGGAAGAAGCGGAGCGTTGCCGGGTCGCCTCGAATAGCCGAAATTCGCCTTAAGCTGGTTGACAGCGCCAGTTCCATCGGTTAGCTGCCCACTCTTTCCAGCGTGAGCCGAAGGACTCGCGCCGACGGTCTTGTGCGCTGGAACCTTAAATTTGAAACGGAAACATAGCCATGTTCGCAATTGTGCGCACCGGCGGCAAACAATATCGGGTTGCCGCAGGAGATATTATCGCAGTCGAAAAACTAGCTGGTGAAGCTGGTGATTCGGTAACCCTCGACGACGTTCTGCTTGCCGGCGACGGTGGCGACATCAAGGACGTCAAGGGCCTGACCGTCTTGGCTGAGATACTCGGACAGGAAAAAGGCGAGAAGGTAATCATCTTCAAGAAACGCCGCCGGCATAATTATCGTCGTAAAAACGGCCATCGCCAGCAGCATACGGTATTGAAGATCAGCGCCATCGGCTCTGAAAAGGCACCAGCCAAGGCCGCTCCCAAGAAGGAAGCTGCTCCCGCCGAAGAAAAGCCAGCTGCGAAAGCAAAGGCTGCACCGGCTGAGAAGGCTCCGGCCGAGAAAGCACCAGCGAAAAAGGCTGCTGCGAAAACCGAAACAAAACCAGCTGCTGCCAAGAAGGCACCGGCGAAAAAGCCAGCAGCCAAGAAGCCGGCTGCGAAGAAAGAGGACTAAACCATGGCACATAAAAAAGCAGGTGGTTCATCCCGCAACGGACGCGACTCAGCAGGTCGTCGTCTGGGCGTCAAGAAATTTGGCAGCGAAGCCGTTGTCGCCGGTAATATCATCATCCGCCAGCGCGGCACGCAAACCCATGCGGGTCGTAATGTCGGCATGGGCAAGGACCACACGTTGTTCGCGCTCGTCGACGGCAAGGTGGAGTTCCACAAGGGCAAGCTCGGTCGCAAATATGTGTCTGTCGACCTGATGGCGGAAGCCGCCGAATAACCGGATAATCGATAAAGGGTTATCCACCAGAGGGATGACCCGGCCGGTTCGACAGAACCACCAATTTCAGGGAGAGGGTTATCCTCTCCCTTTTTTTGTCTCTCCCTGCTGTGACGTCACAGTCTTGTAATGGCAGCCTGCTAGCGGGCTTACCATTCAAGACAGGGGCGTCGCGCATTTGATGATGGAGAGTCCCGATGTTTGCCGTAACACCAAGATTGCTGCTGAGACCCGGCTGGCCGGAAGATGCCGGTGCATTATTCACCGCGATCAATGATGAAGCGATTATCCGCAATCTGGCGAGCCCGCACTGGCCCTATCGACTGGACCATGCCCGGCGGTTCCTGTCCTTGCCCACCGACCCTGCCACTCCCCGCTGGCTGATATTCAGCCGGACGGACGGCCCGCCGCAACTGGCAGGTTGCATCGGGATCGATTCGCAGGACCATGGCGATGTCGAACTCGGCTATTGGATCAGCCGTCAGCATTGGGGGCGCGGCTACGCCACTGAGGCTGGCCGGGCCGTGCTGCAGAACGCCCGGTCGCTCGGCCATAGCCGTCTGGTCGCAAGCCATTTTGTTGACAATCCTGCTTCGGGATCGGTTCTGCGCAAATTGGGATTCAAACCGACCGGTCAGACGGTCGGTGTTTTCAGCCGGGGCAGAAACAGGGAAGCGCAAGCGGTGGAATATTCCTGCCGGCTGGATGAAGCGCAGGACGGCCAGGTCATGCGACCACTAGCAGCATGATCAGGCTACTTTTTTAAGCCGCTCGACCTCGTGCCCGTCGGTGAGCGCGGGCAATTCGGATCCAGCCTAAACTTCGACCATGATCGCCGCTTCATACTCGCTCTCGGCAAGCCGGATGAGGGGGCGGTCGTCTATATCCCAGGGGTGGAAGCCCGGTTTGAAAAATTGCAGCAACGGCCACAAGGTCCGCCGGAAAGGCGCCTTGCCAACCAATGCATAATGGGCCAGCCCAAGCCATGCGCGCGGTCCTGAAATGCCATCCTGGCGCAGCAGGTCGAGCACGCCTTTGGCGCGGTTTTTGGTAAAGCCCAGTGCGATTTTGGCCATGAAGATGCTGCGAACACACCAGCGTTTCAGCGGATTCCAGTCCTTGGTCACATGCAGCCATGTGTCATAGGCGACACCCTTATGCTCAATTTCTTCCGAAGCATGCCATAGCCACAATTTGCGCTGCTGTTCGTCGGCATTTTCAAAATGCTTAGGGTTGGCAATCACTTCTGCCGCCAGAATCGCGGTAATATGCTCGATACACATGGTCGCCACGAGATGGGCGGTTTCCGGCTTCGCGCGAATGCCGTTCACCACATTGGAAATCGCCTGTTCCAGCCGGCTAATATCAAAATCACAATCTTTGAGATGTTCGTTGAAGCAATGATGCTCGCGGCTATGGATGGCTTCCTGCTGGATGAAGGCGCGGATTTCCTGCTGCAATTTGGTTGGCACGCGCGTGCGAAACTTTTTGATCGATTCGATGAAAAACGTCTCGCCCTTGGGAAAGGTTACGGAAAGGGCATTGAAAAAAGCCGAAGCAAAGGGATCGCCACCAACCCAGCGCCGCCGGTCGATCACGGCATCAGAAAAATGCCGGTTGCGGGGTCGAATATGAAGGTCAGCGGGTGTCGCGCTTTTATTCTGCGCATGAGATTCGGTCGCCGCATCAGCGATGCTCGGAGCAATGTCCATATCTGCCTGTGTACCTCCCAGTACTATTATAATCCTGCGCGACCGTTTTTTGGTTAAGCACTGGATAAACAAGGAAGGTTAAGGTTCAGCATCCTAGGATGCTTTACAAACATGGTTAAAAATTGGTGTATCTGGCCGAAACCCGGCGACTAGCCTGAGGTTCGAATATCAACGATTTTGATGCGCGATGGTTTATTTGCGCCGGTAGCGGAAATACCAGACATCATGACCTTGCCGACGTGCCTTGGCTTCGTAGCGCGTCTCCGGCCAGCCGCCGGGACGGATCGTCCAGTCTTTCGGGCTTTCGCACAGCCAGTCAAACTCGTCGCGCTGGTTCATGATCATGCAGGCCCATTGCAGATAGACCGGATGATCGGTGCCGAAACGAAATTCCCCGCCGGGTTTCAGCTTCGCGGCGATCAGGTCCACGGGCCCATGATTCATGAAGCGTCGTTTGGCGTGACGCGCCTTGGGCCAGGGATCGGGATGCAGCAGATAGACAAAGCTCAACGCGCCGTCCGGAATCCGTTCCAGCACGTCCAGCGCATTGTCCATATGCAGCCGGACATTCCCCAGACGCTGATTGCGGATATGCTGCAGCGCGCCGACCACACCATTGAGATAGGGCTCGCAGCCGATAAAGCCATGATCGGGAAGCATGTCGGCGCGGGCCGCCAGATGTTCGCCGGCGCCAAATCCGATTTCCAGATGCAGCGGACGGTCGCCGCCAAACAGCGACGTCGCTGTCACCGGGCCTTCCGTGGGAACGGCGATTTGCGGCAGCAGTTTTTCGACCAGCTCGACCTGCTGATCGCGCAACGCATGACCCTGACGCCGACCATATAGCTGACGAATGGTGGTAGGATCACCTTCTTTGGATGCGGTCATCGCCCGGGAACTTTTACTGGCAAGCTCGTTTTCAGAGAGCGGCTTTCAGCGCATCCACCAGATCGGTCTTCTCCCAGGTGAAGAGATCTCCCTCCGCCTTGCGGCCGAAATGGCCATAAGCGGCGGTCGGGCCATAGATCGGCTTGTTCAGGCCGAGATGGGTGCGAATGCCCTTGGGCGTCAGGCGCACCAGCTGCGGCAATAATTCTTCCAGTCTCTCTTCGGTGACCTTGCCGGTGCCGTGCAGGTCGACGTTGATCGACAGCGGTTCGGCAACACCAATTGCATAAGACAGCTGGATCGCGCAGCGCTTGGCGAGTCCCGCCGCGACGACATTCTTCGCCAGATAGCGGGTGATATAGGCGGCCGAGCGGTCAACCTTGGTCGGATCCTTGCCGGAAAAGGCACCGCCGCCATGAGGGCTGGCGCCGCCGTAGGTGTCGACGATGATCTTGCGTCCGGTCAGACCGGCGTCACCGTCCGGGCCGCCAATTTCAAACCGTCCGGTCGGGTTGACGTGAATCACCGTCTTGTCGGTGATAAAGCCTTCCGGCAGCACAGAATTGAATACGCCCATCACATAGTCGCGCAATTCCTGATAGAGCGCCGGATTGTCGCTGTCCTTGTAATAGCCGGGCGCGTGCTGCGTCGAGACCACCAGAGCAACCGCCTCGACCGGCACTTCATTGACATAGCGCAGGGTCACCTGGCTCTTGCTGTCGGGCTCGAGGAAGGGTGCCTTGCCGCTGTGGCGATCATTGGCCATCTGCTTCAATATCTCATGCGAAAATTGCAGCGTGGCCGGCATCAGTTCCGGCGTTTCGTCGCTGGCATAGCCGAACATGATGCCCTGATCACCGGCGCCTTCGTCCTTGTTGCCGCTTGCGTCCACGCCTTGCGCAATATGCGCCGATTGCGGGTGCAGATAATTTTCGAAGGTCAGATTCTGCCAGTGAAACCCGTCCTGCTCATAGCCGATCTTCCTCACCGTTTCGCGGACCGCGGTCTGGATTTCTTCCTGTGCACCAGGCGCCCAATTGCCGTCCGTGTCGATCATGCCCGCGCCGCGAACCTCGCCTGCCAGAATCACCCGGTCGGTGGTGGTCAGGGTTTCGCAAGCCACCCGGGCTTCCGGGTCTTTGGAAAGGAACAGATCGACAATGGCATCGGATATCTGGTCGGAGACCTTGTCAGGATGGCCCTCAGAGACTGATTCGGAGGTGAAGATAAATTCTGAACGCATGTTAGATTCCTGATTTTTGGTCAGAAAGAGGCTGACCGATGTGACATAAGGAAATGTTTATATGATCTTTAACGATCACGCGCACGGATGGCAATGGCAGATAGCAGCAAAATCAGCGCCAAACCGAGCGGCAGGACGTTGCCATATTGCGCGAACAGCGTAGGCGCCTTCGCCTGCGGCAGGCGGCTATTAATCCGGCCCGCTTGCCCCATCGGCACGCTGGCTCTGACCGTTCCGTTCGCGTCAATCACTGCGGAAATGCCGGTTGGGGTGGAACGGATCACCGGCAGCCCCTCTTCAATGGCCCTGAGGCGCGCCTGCGCCAGATGCTGCGGCGGTCCCCAGCTGCCGAACCAGGCGTCGTTCGACGGATTGAAAATGAAGTCCGGACGATTATCAGGGTCGACCACCTGTCCCGAGAAGATGATTTCATAGCAAACCTGAATGCCAGCCTTGCCAAATTTGCCGAGATCGATCGAACGCGCGCCGGGCCCCGGCCAGAAATCAAAATCGCCGGGGGCGAGGCGAGACAGGCCGATCGCCGACAAAAGCGGCCGCATCGGCAGATATTCGCCATAAGGCACCAGATGTGCCTTATCATAGCGCCCGAGCAATTCATGCTGTGCATCCATCGCAAAGACACTGTTGCGGGCGCCGACCGCGCGGTCGCCGGCTGCATCAAATTCCAGCTTGAGTGCACCCAGCACCAGCACATCGCCGGGCTTCATCAACGAAGCCAGCTGGCGTCTGACAAAGAACGGAGGACGACCGTAATAATAGCGCGCCGGATAGCCGGTCTCGAGATAATCGGGAATCGCGGCTTCCGGCCAGAAAATAATCCGGGGACTATCGTCTTTGCGGAGAGTCAGCTCTGCCAGTTTCTCCAGATTCTGCTCTTCATAACCGGCCTGCCATTTGTCCTGCTGGCCGATATTGGGCTGGACCACGGTGATCAGCGGCTGGTCCGCAGCAATCGGGCTTTTCTCGTGATGAGGCAATAGCGATAGGCTGCCGAAAACGAGAAACAGCGGCAATGCGGCTTGCCATTTTTTCTGAAACAGCAGCCACAGACCGCCAGCTCCGGCAAACAGGAACACCGACAGGCCATAGGATCCGATAAACATGCTGACATCCGCCAGCCGGCCAAGCGGCAGCGCAATCGTCCCCAGAGGACTCCAGATAAACCCGCTGAACACCCAGCTTCGCAGCCATTCGGTAATAATCCACATCCCGGCCAGAGCGGGAATCAGCACCATCGGCCTGTCCTTGCCGATCCACCAGCCTCCCAGGGCAGCCAGAGCGGGAAAAACGGCCAGATAGAGCGACAGCAAAACCACCGCCACATAGCCCAGCCATTCCGGCATCGCCGCCTGGAAGGTAAAGGCCTTGGCGATCCAGTTCAGGCCGATGATAAAATGGCCGACACCGAACAGCCAGCCGCTGAAAAACCCGGCTTTGCGGCTCTGCACCTGCATCAGGATCGCCATCCACAGCATCAGCATCAGCAGCGTCAGCGGCCACAGGTTCAGCGGCGCGAAGCCGGTTGCGCTCAAGCCGCCCGCAAGCAGCGAGATTCCGTAAGGATGGCGGACGATCATTTGCTGGATTTTTGACACCGGCGGCTTTTGCCGTGTTCGCGATCACCATTCAATTGTTAATTGCCCGAAGCGGCATTTGCTTGCTATTGCCGCTCCATGAATTTCATATCCCTCCTGATGCTCGCCCTGTCGCAACCGGCAGCCAGCCCACCCGCACCGCTCGACGAAATCCAGCAGCGCGACCTGTCCTGCGTTGCCGTTCTGGCAATCATCGCCTCGGAACAGGAACAGGGCGTGGCGCGCGCGCTCGACTATCCGCTGCTCACCGAACGCGGTGCGACCTATGCTGGTCTGGTTGGCCAACAGATCATGGACGATAGCGGCAGAACCAGAGAGCAGGTACGCGAAGACATATTGGCGGCGGTGGCAGCCCAGCAAGCGTTGGCGCAGGATGCCGCCGATCCGGATGAGGTGGTCAGACGCGAAATGGCGACCTGCCTACCCTTGCTCGATGCGGCGGTTCCGCCCAAGCCGAAGCCAGACCTGAACCAATGCGCCGGGATGCTGCAGCTGGCCTATGAAGAGGTCCACGACCGGGAAGGCCTGTCCAAGACCGCGCAGGATCTCAAGACGCTGGCCGCCGTGCTCGACAGCCGCGCCCGCGACAAGATGCGGGCCGAGGGGTTGAGCGGTCAGGAAAGCGACATATTATTGACGCTGAGCCGCGAAACAATGCTGGCCGACGCCAAAAAGCTCGAATCCAGGGGTCAGGGTTCCAATCTGGATTTCGACCATTGTTTTTTGCTTGCCGCTCCGGAAGATAAGGAGCCCCGCAATGAACATTGAACCCCTCGCCCCCTTGCGCCCCTTCCATCTCGCTTTCCCGGTGCATGATCTTGACGCGGCGCGCACTTTCTATGGTGACCTGCTGGGTTGCGATGAAGGCCGCAGCGACAGCCACTGGATCGACTTCAGCCTGTTCGGGCACCAGATTGTCGCGCATCTGGACGAGAATTTCGTTGCCCGGCCGCTGGCCAATCCGGTCGATGGCGAACAGGTTCCGGTGCCGCATTTCGGCGTCGTGCTGACGATGTCCGCATGGCAGGCTCTGGCAGACCGTCTATCCGCCGCCGCGATCGACTTTGTCATCGCGCCAACGATTCGCTTCGCGGGTCAGGTCGGTGAACAGGCGACGATGTTTTTCCATGATCCCAGCGGCAATGCGCTGGAGTTCAAGGCCTTTGCCAGCGATGATCAACTGTTCGCCAAGGATTGATTCGGCAAAACGTGTGGATGGCCGTTCGTCATTGCAATGAGCGAAGCGGCGCGGCAATCCAGAGTGGCATGACGGGCGCTAAACTGGTTTTCATCAGCTAGCTTCCGCTAGTGGTGAGCTTGTCGAACCACGCCTATCGACCGGGAAGCGTCCTTCGACAGGCCCAGGACTAACGGATTCCCCGATCAGCTATCGCTGTCGTCCTGCGACGCTGGCCTAAACGTCATTCTCGCTCTTCCAGCGTTCCAGAGCGTCTGCCAGTTGCCGTTCGGCCATGTCACGAGCGGAATCGCGGGGCAGGCCGAGCGAGTCGGACAGACGGTCGCCGATCAGCGCATCGCCCAGCGCCATCAGCACCAGAGCCAGCGTGTCTTCATGCTTTTCGCGGTTTTCATGGCCGCCTTCGCCAATATCATCGACCAGAGCATGAATGGAATCGACAATCGGGTCGAGCGCGTCTTCGTTGCCGGTCAGCATCATCCAGGACCAGAGCGCCGCGCCGCCCTGCTTGTCAAAGGCATCAAAAGTCAGGTCGACAATATCGCGCACACTGCCTTCCCCTGAGCGGGATTTCAGGATCGCTTGCGCGGTCTTGCCGCAGACTTCGTCGGACAGATAGGCGGCGAGCGCCTTTTGCAGGCCGGAAGCCGACCCGAAATGGTGCAGGAGATTGGCATGAGTGCGGCCAATCCGTCCAGCCACGGCCTTTAACGTAACCGACTGCGGACCCGTTTCCATCAGCAAGTCACGGGCTGCTGCCAGCGCCATGCCGCGGCTTTCTTCAGGGGAGAGACGACGCTTCGCTATTGACATTTATGTTAGTAACCTTATTATCAATCATGTCAGCTATAGGCTGCATTTCGCATAATGGAAACATCTGATGAATATGCCTAGCTCGGTCAGCACCGAACCGGAAACCATAATCACGCCGACGCCCGCTGACCATGAAATCACGCCCCGTGACCGCCGTTTCGGCCGGGAAGCAGGCTATGATCCTGTAAAATACTGGCAAAATGGCGATCCGGTCGCGACCGCCTTCTACAATTGCCTGTCGCTCACCTTTCCGCGCGGCGAGGCTTTCTTCATCGAAAGCGTGAAACAGTTTCGCGATCACACACCGCAGAAGCTGCAAAAGGAAATCCGCGCCTTCATCCAGCAGGAAGTGATTCACAGCCGCGAACATCTGGCGCTGAACCGCCGGGTCGAGGAAAATGGCTATGACACCAGCCGGATCGAGCAGCGCATCACCGAATCACTCGGCATGACCAAGGACCGGCCCAAGATCACCAATCTGGCGGCAACGATGATCCTCGAACATTTTACCGCGATCATGGCCCAGCAATTTCTCGCCAATCCCCGGCATTGGAAGGATTCCGATCCGGAAACCGCCGATCTGTGGCGCTGGCACGCATTGGAAGAGATTGAACATAAGGGCGTCGCTTACGACACATGGCTATACGCGACCCGGGACTGGAGCCGCTGGCAACGCTGGAAAGTGAAGGCGCTGATGATGCTGATCATCACCCGCAATTTCTGGGGTAACCGCTGGAATGACTCGCTCGACCTGCTGGCGCAGGACGGCATCACCGGATGGCGAGTAAAGCTCAAACTGCTGAAATTCCTGCTCATAGAGCCAGGCATTGCGCGGGCGATCATCATCCCGTGGTGCAAATTCTTCCTGCCCGGATTTCATCCGTGGAATGAAGATGACCGGCATCTGATCCAGCGGGCCGAAAGCGAATATGAAGCGGCGATGACCGGACGGCCAGCAACCGCCTAGGGTTTCTGTGCTTGGATTACAGCGGTCAATGCGCCGCTTTGCTCATGTCGACTTTTTCGACCCATTCCGGGAAAAAACTGGGTTCGCGGTTTGACCAGCCCGGCGCAGTCGCAGCGGCTTCGCTGATCGACTGCAGCAGGCCCTTGCGGGTTTTCGGGTGAAGATGCGGGAGTGCCGCCGCCGCGCAAAAGGCACCGGGCAACCAGGGCCGGGAATCCGGACCCAGCAGCCGCTCATAGAGAAAACGGAAGGCCGGAAAACTGTGGATGCGGCCCTGCCCCAGATCAAAGGCGGCCAGCGAAATCAGCGATGGCATGAACGATTCGATACTGTCGATCGCGCAATCCTGGGGAATGGCTTTGCGAATGTCGGCGAGCCGCCGGTACAAGGACATCTGGACCTTGATCCCGGCTTCTTCGACCTTGTCGCGCGACCAGGTTCCAATGGCATCGGAACGCTCGAGGCCGACATCCAGCGACCGGCGGATATAGCGCTGGGTCGCCGAACTGAAGCTCGCAAATTCCTTCATTTCAGCCAGCGTCAGGGCGCCGGGAACGGGGCGTATTTCCTTGGTCATGCTTTCGCAACTCCTCGTGGACTGATGCCACGAAGACATTTGAGCCAAACATGGTTAGCAATTGGTTAAATCGGTCCCTAATAATTGCGTGTCGCGCCTCGGAATTTGGAAAATTGCGCGTCAGACTTAGAAAGTTTCGACCAACCGCAAGCCTGTTTCGACCGGTCACGATTCCCCTAGAGACAATTGATACCATATTGTCCTAAGCTGACTCGAAATGGTGAATTGAACATATATGAGAAAATTTGAACTGGGAAATCACAAGCCGTCGGTCGGACATCAGGTCGCAATCCTGTCGATACTCGGATTCTGGCTTTTCTATGTAATCGTGCTGACACTGCGGGCGTCGATTGGCGATTGGCCGGCCCAGGGCGAAATGGCGATGCGACGCATTGTCGTAACGATTTTCGGCATCGGCATTACCTATTTGCTTTACCTGTTTCTCCGGCAGTTTGAGGACAAGGCGCTGTCCACCCGGATCATCACCGCCTTTGCTGCCGCGATTCCCTGCGCCATCATCATCGCCTGGTTCAACCATTATGTGTTCAATATATATTATCCGGAAAATCTGTGGGACGAAGCGCATGTCGAGGAAATGCGCAAATATATGGCGCAGGACAATTTCGCGCTCAAGGCGATTTCCGAAGATGCCACCTCCCGCTTTTTCTTCATCGTCAGCTGGGCCTCGCTCTATCTGACCCTGAGCTATGCCGGCGAGGTCCGCCAGGTGGAACGCAAGGCCGCTCGCTTCGCCCAGGCGGCCCAGGATGCTGAATTGCGGTCGCTGCGCTATCAGGTCAATCCGCATTTCCTGTTCAACACACTCAACAGCCTCAGCACTTTGGTGATGCGCAGCCAGCCGGAAGAAGCGGAGGAGATGATTCTCAATCTGTCGAAATTCTATCGCACCAGCCTGTCCGGCGATCCGCTGGAGGATGTGCCCTTGTCGGAAGAGGTGCATCTGCAGAATCTCTATCTCGATATCGAGGCGGTCCGTTTCCCCGAGCGACTCAGAACAAAAGTCCATATTCCCGACGAATTGCTCGGCGTGCTGGTGCCCGGCCTGATCCTGCAGCCGCTGGTCGAAAATGCGATCAAGCATAGCGTCGCCCACAGCAAACGACCAGTCACGATCACGATCAGCGCCCGGTCCGATGGTGACAATCTGATCCTGACAGTAGCCGATGACGGCGATCCGCGACCGGTGGATCTGGATGATGACCGCACGAGCAGCGGCATTGGCCTCGCCAACGTCCGCGACCGGCTCGAAACCCGCTTTGGCCGGCAAGCCAGTCTGCAGACTGTACGTCCGGCAGAAGGAGGCTATATTGCCCAGCTGACCCTACCCTTGATGCTGGACAATCCATGATCGAAGAAATCGAACTCAGACCACTGACAACGCTGATTGTCGACGATGAACCGCTGGCGATCGAACGCCTGCAACTGCTCTGCGCCCGGCAACCGGATATCGATCTGATCGGCACCGCCAGCGATGGCGAAGCGGCACTGCGCCTCACCGAACAGCTGAAACCCGACCTTTTGCTGCTCGATATCGCCATGCCCGGCAAGGACGGGCTGGATGTCGCGCGGGCTCTGTCCGGCAAGGCCGATGCCCCGGCAATCATATTTGTCACCGCCTTTGACCGCTTTGCGGTCGAGGCCTTTGATGTCGCGGCAATCGACTATGTGCTGAAACCGGTCGAGAGCCAGCGGCTCACTCTGGCCATTTCCCGGGTCCGCGAACGCACTGCGGAACCGCGCACCAATGAGGCGGACGACTCGCCCTGGGCGGAAGAATTCTGGGTGCCCTATAAATCCGAACTGCGCCGCATCGTCGCCGCCGAAATCGACCGGGTCGAGGCCGAGCGCGACTATATGCGGCTGCACGTCGGCGCCATCAGCTATCTGCTGCACCAGACCATCACCGGCCTGGAAGAACGGCTCAATCCTGAAGAATTCATCCGCCTGCACCGGTCGCATCTGGTCCGGCGCGACTGGATCGCCGGCCTGCGCCATGACGGCGGCGGCGTCTGGATGGCCTGCCTCAAATGCGGCACCGAAATCCGCATCGGCCGGACTCATCTGGCGGAAGCGAAAAAGCTGGCCGGCCGCTAGCCAGCCATAAGCCTAAAAACTGTAGCGCACGGAAGCGGTGGCGCTGGTTTCATCTTCGTCGACCACCGACACGCCGTCGCGGGCAATCTGGGCCTTGCGCGCATTGACGCCAAGATTGGTCGACAGACCGCGGGCGATGTCATAGCGGATACCAAGCGAAGCAGAGCTTTCCGACGTGCCATCCAGCTCCCCATAATGACCGGCCGCAGACAGGCTGAGCACACCGATCTTGGTTTGCGCACCGCCGGAAACATACCAGCGATCGAGATCGATCATGCCAGCTTGCAGATTCTCATAGCCGAAGCCGAGGTCGAACAGGCTGCTGCCATAGACAAATTCGCCGACCGCACCGGCGCCGATGGTGGCGAAGTCGGTCACGCCATCAGCGGCCAGATAACGGGCCCTGGCCACCCGCGTGGTCAGGCGATAATCTTTACGGCCAATCGGCCGCTGAAATTGCGCGCCGAGCTCGAAATGACCATCGTTATCGACAATGCCGGTAAGGGTCGTCGGGCCAAACCGGCCGCTATAGCCGCCGCCCCACTGGTTGGTCCGGCCATAGAAATCGTCAAATGCCAGATTGGCATTGCCGACACCGCGCCGTCGCCGGGTCGCTTCGCGCACCAGACCATTGACATTGCCGCCGATCAGACTGCCCCAGCTGGTGCGGACAAAGCCAGCGACATTGTCGACATAATCATCGCTATTTTCGTCATATTGGCCGAAATAGGCGACCCCGACATTCCATCGGTTGGCGAGCTGCATCTCGATATTGATATCCAGATTGGTGACTAGGCTGACGTCCACGTCATCGCGGAAAATGCCGTCATCCAGCGCCAGGGTAACCGGCACATCGACGACGCCGCCGACCAGCACGGTGGCTTCGCCAATTTCAAACGCCAGCGGTTCTTCAAAGGAGGAAAGATTGTCATAGTTGAGACTGACCTGCGCGCTCGCAGGATCAGCGGCCAGCGCCATTGCCCCGCAAGCCAGGGGCAGAAACAGCGCGCGAGAATATCCGTGCATCATCGTTCAGACCCTCCGCCGGAAATATTGGGCATGGGCATGATTGGCAATCGCCTTGCCCGCTTCCATCCCGACCAGATGATCGCGCATCCAGTGGACGCCACCATAGATACGGCTCATGCCATTTTCGTCAGCAGCATCGCTCAGCCGGTTCCAGTGGCGGGTGACACCGCGCAGTTGTGGCCACAGCACCTGATCGGGCGACTGGTGGGCAAAGCTGACTTCGTCACTGCCCAATATATGCCCGATCATCGCGGCACCAGCGGCACCAAAGGTCGAATGACCGGATGTATAGGACGGGAATTCCGGCGTCGGAATATAGCTGCGCCACCCCTGCTCCCGCTCGACCCGGGGATCGGGATTGGCAAATTTGGGCGCCCGGTGACGGATCGCGGTTTCCGGCCGGATCACATCATGGCTATATTTGGTGTCCCAGGCCTGGATCGAGGCGTCGCACTGGGTCATGCCGATCAGCGCCATCGCCCGCGCCCATTCGATGAACGACAGATTGCGGTCCTGCAGCACCTGTATGGCAATCAGCATATAATGACCCGGCGGGGTAATTCCCCAGGGACCATCTTCCCAGAACAGGGCGATCTCGCTCTGATCGGCGGTCCGTTCGCGGCTGTCAGCGGCGCCCAAAACCCGAACCTGATCAAATTCAGCGGCAAATTCCGGGCTGGCCGGATCATGAAAGGGCGCGGTCCGGAAATTTTCGGTGCGGCCCATCGTCCACGGCTTGATCTGGCCATGGCCCGGGAACAGCGGCCGGGAAAAACTGTCAAAGGCCGGACCGGGCTTGGCGCTGTATAGCGGCCCGGTCGGCGTCCATTGCAGCGCATCGTGGCGGCGCTGATAGCGGTTCAGATAATAGTTGACCTTGCTCGGCTGCGATCCGTCGCGGGTTCGCATCTTGACGATTTTCAGGCCGACCTGCCGGCCCCAGGCGGCACCGAGCGATTTGGCTTCGCCATCGGGAATCTGATTGGCGAAATCCATCCGCTCGCCGATAAAGGGCTGCTGGAACACTTCCGAGGCGGCGGTGGCAAAAGCCACGCCATAAGCCATTGCAGGATCGGCCCCCCGCGGCCCGACACCGATACCGAAGGGATCGTCATAGGCCTGCAATATGCCGTTCGCGGCCAGAAATCCGGCGGCGGTCGGCATCGCCAGATTATAGGCCGCGCGCGGCGGCGGCACCCGTTGATCGCGGATCTGCTGCATGATGACGTCGCACCAATGGGTGACAATATTGTGATTTTGTGGCCGCATGATCGGCGTCAGATAGGAATTTGCCGAGCCGAACTGGCCGGTACAGCCGGATAGTCCTGCGAAACCGGCAATTCCGGCACTCGCCATGAAATGGCGTCGTGAAAAGATCATTGTCCCCCCTGAACAATTGCGTCCTCAGCCTGGTCAGCCAAAGACGACATATATCAGGCTCGCCCTATTGGTAAATTACCAATAAATCATTAAAAGCAGCCCGGCACCCACGGGTCTCGTAGCGGAAAAACGAGCTCTGACGCACCATAATCAGACAGCGCGCTCCGCCCGCTAGCGCGATAGGGCCGCGACCTTCTGTTTTTCGTGCAAACAGGGAAATGGGATATAGAGACAGATATGTCGGGGCGGGCAAAGCGATTGTGCGACTGGCTTGCAGCGCCTGATTGGGAGGGAGGCATAACCTGATTATTTGCCCTGCAAAAGGAAGCGGGCTATTGCAGCACGAAAAGATCGGAAGGGGAGGGGATTTTGACCAACCGACTGTTCCCGGAACAATGTGACGAAGCGGCCATGGAATATATCAATGGCTACCCGGTGCCACCGGTGGCGCGCATGCAACCGCTGCGGGCGGCCATGAGCATGATACGGATCTTCAGGGATATTGAAGAAACTAGCCATGTCTATGATCTGTTTCAGGCGGTGTCCGGCAAGGCCTACCGCCGCGGCTTTGAACAGCTTTCGCAAACAGACTACGGCCGCAGGATACTGGACGGCGAGGTGCGCATCGAAGCGTTGTTGAGCCGGCGAGACTGGCTGGCCGGCTTGCCGGAAGGCACCGTCGGCCATTGCTATTACAAGATGGTGGAAGCAAAGGGTTTTGCCGTTGATGGGCTGCTTGATGCTGCCAAACATGCCGGCATTGATGTCGATGCACCGACCATGTTTGCGGCCTATCGCCGTTATTTCATCCATTTTGAAGTGTCACATGATCTCTGGCATGTGCTGAGCGGCTATGACACGGATGCGCTTGGGGAAATCTGCTTGCTCGAAGTCTATCGCGGACAGTGGCCCGACATAGGATTGCGCCTGCTGATGCTCATGGGCACGATCGGCGCAATGGCGGAACGGTTCGATCACTCCAGAAATATCCGGCGGGCTATCCACGAGGGCTACCGGCACGGGCAGCAGGCGGAATTCATTCTGGCCGCCGATATCGAAAGGCTGCTGGAATTGCCGCTGAAGCAGGCGCGGGCTGAGCTCAATATCAAGGAACCGAAAATCTACCGCTCGATTCCTTATACCGTGCGAAGAGATTTGCAGGGCGGCGGCCAGACCGTTCAGGACCAGCCGGAACCGGTTTTCGAGGTTGGCTGGACCTGATTCTTCTGATTCTCGCGCTGCTGCTCTTGGTGCGCCGTTTTCAAGGCATCGAACGGTCAAGAGTGGCAAGATGAATGAAGCACCCCCCCTTTCCTGGAAACTACCAAATGAGACATGGCGACGGGCATTTCCGGCACGGCTAAACCGGCGGCGAAATAATATGGGCGCAGCAGCAGGCATTAGACAGACGCTCATTGATCGGCAAAAAACGGCCCTATTGTCGGCATAGCCGTCATGGCGATTCCATTGTCGGGATTGTGCCGGACCGGACCATGATCAATCTACTTTGCGCTATGGAGCCAATGCTGTGACGCCATCAGCTGATCAATGAGCGGGTCATGACGGAGTTTTAACGTGCAATTTGGATGCCGCCTGCTGCGACTTTGAACCTGCCCGCCAACCAGCAAAGCTGACAGCAATACCCAACAGGAGACTTGTCCCACCGATCAGAAATGGATTGATTTGGGCGAAAACGGCAAAAAACTGCTTCCAGACAGACCAGACGCCGATGGTTTCCCACACCAGCAGCTGCAACCCTATGAATAGCACCGCATCCCGCATCGGCCGGGTGTCACCCGCTGCAAAATGCCTCATGGTGAGCAAGCAGCAGATCACTAGGACATTGGCAGCCCTTACCGCCATCGATGAGGGGAAATCGACGTCACTGCCTGCCAGTAGATTGAGAATATCGCCCAGCGAACGGTTCAAGAGCGTGCCGACAAGGAACACGATCGTCATGATCATATAGCCCGAATGAAGCCTGACATTTTTACGCTCACGCAGCGCCATGAAGTAAAAATAGGCCATTCCTGTTTGGGCAACGACATCCGTCGCGCCAAAGCGTGCGCCATAGTCAATATACCAGATCAATCCTGCAGCAAATCTTTGGGCCATACCGACATCCAGAAAGCCCATGCCTGCAAGGACAATCGGAAAAAGCGCAAAGCTGGCATAACCCAGCACGCGATGGGCGTTTCTGTGCCGGTTCTGAATCGTCCAGGACTGAGCGGCCAGCAGCAGCAGCCAGACAAAGGCGGACACCCCATGGACATGCATTTCTGTCGTCGCTGCAGGCAATTGCGAAACATAGGAAGGCCAGAACGCATATCCTGCCCAGAGCAACAGAATAAGCACAAACCAGTGAGTGTGACGATATGGCATCAAGATCCCCCTTTGACGGCCTTGGCCTTGGAATAGGTCACAGCGCCTATGTTGTCACGGCCCTTGTCTGGCAGGAGCAGTCTGCCCAGGACCTTTGACCAGAGGGGATGAGATCCGCACCACCGCGACAACGGAAGCACATCAACGCCTGTCTGCCATCCAGCCGTTACCATCCGACAAAGTCAAAAACTTGAGTCCGCGTTCCGAATGAAGCGGGCAAAAACCCCTCTTTCCTACAAAACACCATATAGGTTATACAGAACATTCCAACTAACCAAAAACGGAATGAATGCTATGACAACCCAATATTCCCCCACCGACCAGCCACAAAATCCCGCCCCCAGCTGGACCCCCGAAAAACAGCGCGAATTTCTTGAAGCGCTGGCCCGCTGCGGGTCGGTCAAGGCGTCTGCCGCCTATGTCGGGATGAGCCGAGAGGGCGCCTATCGGCTGCGCCGGCGACAGGAAGGACGCGCCTTTGACCGGGCGTGGGATGCTGCATTGATCCACGCCCGCGATCTTTATGCCGAGACCTTGCTCGAAACCGGGCTGCACGGCTGGACCGAGACGGTCTGGTATCATGGCGAGGAAGTGGGTGAGCGGACGCGTTTTTCGCCCGGATTGCTGCTCGCGGCGCTAGCCCGGCTCGATGCCAAGGCCGATGGCCTGGATCTGGCCGGCGAGGCCGTGCGCGAAGCCGCGGCGGATTTTGATGAAATGGTCGCAGCGATCGGCGAAGGCGAGGATTGCACCGCCATGCTCGAGGCGCAGGATCGGGCGGCGCAGGCGCGCCGCGCGCCGCCGCCGAACGCCTATATGGCCGAATTGACCGACGATGAGCTATTCAGCCGGCTCGAGATGTTTCAGGAACGCGAACGGATCGCCGCAACGGCGCCGGAAGATGTCGATACGTCCGATCTGGACCCCCATGAAGCGGACGGCTGGGATGACCTGCAATGGGCGCGGGCCGAGCGCAGCGGCATGATGGACGAGCCGGGTTTTTGGGAGAAGGCGAATCCCGACGGCTATGATGATGACTGGGACGTCCCGGGAGAGGATGGCCCGGACAAGACTGGCCCGTCTTTTCACTAAAGGGGGTGTGACCCGTGTGACCCTGGAAGTTGCTGGCAGCCGGCGTCGCGCTTTCCGCGAGAAACCCTTCGACAAAAGGTTGGCGAAAGGCCTATTCGATCCCGACACCATCCGCAGTCATCGGACCTTGCCGTGCTATTGAATATTTTCATCATCCTGTCGGTGATCGCCACCGGCTTGCTGCTGCTCGCGCCGCGCCTGTCAAAGTCGCTGGTCTGGCGCGCGACGGTGACGCCGCTGGCCTCGATCATCGGCAGCGGATTCCTCGTGCTCGCACCGATCCTGGTGTCGGATTATGGCTATATGGCACCGGCGATCATGGCCGGACTATGTCTCGGCGCTTTTCTGTTCGGATCTGCGATCCGGTTCAATATCTTTCACCGCAATGTCCGCGAACCGGTCCAGAATGACGGGATCGACCGGCTGGAAATTGCCGCTTCCTGGGCGCTGGTTTTCGCCTTCACCATCTCGGTGGGCTATTATCTCAACCTGTTCGGTGCTTTTGGCGTCAGTCTGACCGGCTACGACAGCCCGGCCAATGCCAAGCTGCTGACCTCGGCCATCTATATCCTGATCCTGATCGTCGGCTGGACCCGCGGGTTCAAGGCGCTGGAAAAGATGGAATATAGCGCGGTGACGCTGAAACTGGCGATCATAGTCGGTCTGCTGGTCGGCCTGACCTGGTATTTTTATCAAAAGGCCAGCGCCGCGACGCTGTTTGTCCATCCGCCGCTGCTCTCCGGCTGGCCCGCGCTCACACTCGCCTTCGGCCTGATCATCACCGTGCAGGGCTTTGAAACCTCGCGCTATCTCGGTCGCAATTATGATGCCGCCACAAGGATCAAGTCGATGCGCCTGGCGCAGATCGTCAGCGCCGTGATCTACATGATCTATATCGGGCTATTTGCCTATAGTTTCGAGCGCGAGCAATTTGCCCTCACCGAAACCGCGATTATCGACATGATGGGGATTATCACACCAATCCTGCCGCTGCTGCTGGTGGCCGCTGCGCTGGCGGCGCAGTTCAGCGCCGCGATCGCCGACACCAGCGGCTCGGGCGGGCTGGTCGAGGAACTGACCAAGGGTCATGTCAAGGCGCGTACAGGCTATGCGATATTGGTCGGGATCGGCCTGCTGATGACCTGGAGCGTCAATATTTTCCAGATCATCGCTTATGCCAGCCGTGCCTTTGCGCTTTATTACACGCTGCAATCGGTGATTGCCGCACGGCGGGCGTTCCTGATTCCCGGCAACCGGCTCAAGGGCATCGGTTTCGTCCTGCTGGCGATGCTCGGGGTGATGATCGTGTTGTTCGGCAATGATGTCGAATCGTCAAACGGCTGAAAAGAGGCTAGTCCCAGAGGCTATTCAATGACCCCGCGCGGCCGCGCTTGTCGATAGGTGCCCAATATGCGCACGCTGTTGCAGTGGAAACCGAGTTCGGCAATCGCCCGATCAATCGCCGGATCGCCGGGTGCGCCCTCGATATCGGCGTAAAACCGGGTCGCGGCAAAGCTGCTGCCCTGCTGGTAGCTTTCCAGCTTGGTCATGTTGACGCCATTGGTCGCAAAGCCGCCAAGCGCCTTATACAGGGCGGCGGGAATATTTTTGACCTCGAAAATGAAGGTCGTCATCACCGGGCCATTGGCTTCCGGGATCGCCGCATCCTGGGCCAGCACGACGAACCGGGTGATATTGTCCGGCGAATCCTCGATCGCGTCCTCGATCGGTTGCAGGCCGTAAATTTGCGCGGCAAGCCGGGGCGCGATGGCGGCGGCATGCGGATCATCCTGCTGGGCGACAAAGGCGGCCGCAGCGGCGGTATCGGCATAAGCCACCGGGATGATCCCGCGGTTGCGGAGATAGTGGCGGCACTGGCCGAGCGCCTGCGGATGGCTCATCGCCGTGTGGATCTCGGCATCGGCCGATCGCGCCATCAGGCAATGCCGGATCGGCATGAAATATTCGTCGACGATATGCAGACCCGATTCGGGGAGCAGGAAATGAATGTCGGCAACCCGGCCGTGCAGCGAATTTTCGATCGGAATAATCGCGCTGCCCGCCGTGCCCAGCTTCACCGCATCGATCGCATCCTCGAAAGCGAAACAGGGAACCGGCAGCCCTTCCGGCGCATAATCGAGCGCGGCGAGATGCGAATTGGCACCGGGCGCGCCTTGAAAGGCAATCGCCCTTTCCGGCTGTTCAGCCCCTTTTTCAGTCATTTTCCTGACCATACCCAGCGCGTTTTTTGGATAGCTGTCCATCTCGTCCCTCTTTTGCGCTGTTGCGATAGTCGAACGGGACACAGCGGGGCAAGAGGGAAGTGGCCTGCCGATCGCGGCGCTGCGCATTTCGCATGGGACCAAGCGCAAATTACGGCAATTGAGGCCTTGCGTTGCTTCGTCGCCCTCTTTACAGAAAGCACAAATTTGGCAGGCTATGGCCGCCGCTCACTCAGGGGTTTGAGACAATTTATGAGCAACAATAACACCATTGCAGGTTGGGTACTGGCTGGCGGCATCGCTGCCCTTGGTTTTTCCATTGTCAGCGGCAAATATTTTCACGCCGGCAAGCACGAACGCCCGGAAGTCATGGGCTATGTGATTGAAGGGGTAGAAGCCTCCGGTGGCGCTGCTGATGCAGGACCGTCAATCGAGACCCTGTTGCAAACGGCCGATGCCGCTGCTGGTGAAAAAGTATTTGGCAAATGCGCCGCCTGCCACACGATCAATCAGGGCGGTGCCAATGGCATCGGACCGAATCTCTGGGCAGCCATGGGCAAGCCGCATGGCCATGTCGCCGGCTTTGCCTATAGCGACGCGCTGAAAAGCGTTCCGGGCAATTGGGACTGGACGAGCATGAACGCATGGCTGACCTCGCCGCGCAAATATGCCGATGGCACGAAAATGACCTTTGCCGGTCTTGGCAAGGCGGAAGACCGCGCCAATCTGATGGTCTATCTCAACGCGCAGGGTTCGAATCTGCCGTTGCCAGCCGCACCGGTGGCGGAAGAAACCCCGGTTGAGGGTGACGAAGCTGCTGTTGCTGGCGACGAAGCGGCGGCAGAAGCTGCGACACCGGCCGCTGCAGAAGCTGCACCAGCCGAATAATTGGCTGGTCGACTGCTTCTCAGGGGCAGCTGAGTCCGTAAAAGCGCTGGATGATATCCCAGGCCTCGTCGGCGGTTTCGACGAACTGGAACAGGTTGAGGTCCTCGCGGCTGATCGTGCCTTCTTCGGCGAGCGCGTCGAAATTGATCACCCGGTTCCAGAAGGATTTGCCGAACAGCAATATCGGCAGCTTTTCCATCTTGCCGGTCTGCACCAAAGTGACCAGCTCGAGAAATTCGTCCAGCGTGCCGAAGCCACCGGGAAATACCGCCACCGCTCTCGCTCGCAGCAGGAAGTGCATCTTGCGCAGGGCGAAATAGTGGAACTGGAAGCTCAGCGACGGCGTGACATATTCATTGGGCGCCTGTTCATGCGGTAAGACGATATTGAGGCCGATCGACTCCTTGCCGGCATCGGCAGCGCCGCGATTGGCCGCCTCCATGATCGAAGGCCCACCGCCGGAGCAGACAACGAAATCGCGCTTGCCGTTGGCTGACATGCCGCATTCGCCCGCCAGCCGCGCCAGTTTACGGGCTTCGTCATAATATTTGGCTTTGTCTTTCAGACGCTCGGCAATTTTGCGCGATTCGTCGTCAACCGCCGCCTCGATCAGGGCATCGGCCTTGCTCGGTTCCGGGATGCGGGCCGAGCCATACATGACCAATGTTGAGCCAATACCGGCTTCATCAAGCAGCATTTCCGGCTTGAGCAGCTCAAGCTGAAAGCGGACGGGGCGCAATTCATCACGGAGCAGGAAATCGGTATCCTGAAAAGCAAGCCGATAGGCTGGGTCCCGGGTCTGGTCCGTCCCTGCCCGCGCCTTTTCGGCAAATTCGGCTTCCTGCTTGGCGTGATAAAAGCGTCGGTCGTGGAGATCTTTATTGGTCATGGCGTAGCCCTAACGCAAAGATTTATGGCTGACCAGTGACCTTGTTCGGCTATCGGCAATATCCGTTGCCGCTCATATCGAGATGAAAATGGTCGTGGTGGTCTGCATTGTAATCGGGGCTCAGAACGGTTCCAAAACGCTTGCAGGCGCTGTCGTGGATAGCGGTCAGGAATTGCATTTCCCGGCGCCCGCTTTTCCAATTATTCTGCACGGTTATCCGGCGACCATCGGTGAGCACAAAGGCCGACACGTCAATCGCATTGGCATGGGCGTGTTGTGACAATTTTCCGGATCCAGCGATATTGCGACAACTGTAGCTCCCCATGGTTTCGATACGCTTGAGATCGCTGCCGAGATATTTGCGCGCTGCCCGTTTCACGGCATATTCGGTCCAGGCGGCAAATTTGCCTGCCAGTTCGCATTTGACCGGGCCCAGATTGGTCACATCGGTGCCCACATCGAGCAGCGTGATGCTGTCGATCTGGCTGCACCCGCCGCCGAACTGGCGGTTGGGCAAGGGAGAGAAGCGAACATTGGCCTTGCCAAGGTCGCTGAAACATTGGCGAGTTGCAGGTGTGGGATCAAAGGAACCGAGGCCTGCGGAGGCCCGCGGCCGTTGCGATTGGTCGCTATAGCCTGCGGGTATCGCCCCACAAGCGCCGAGTAACAACGAAGCCAAGCCGACCAGCCCTGCGGACCGCCCACGGCGTCCAATCTGCAATTTCATTTCCATAAGGCGCTTTATGGCAGAAGATGGTTAAATCCAGGCTAAAGCTAATGATTAAAAAATCTTGCCCGCGCCGTGGAACGATCTGCCGGACAAATTGCGACAAATTTATACTGGACCATCGGGACAGCAAAATCCATGACAATGCCATGAACTTTTTGCGTAATCTGAACAGCCTGCCGGTCTTCTGGCTAGTGCTGACTATACCCGCCATTCTATTGGTTCAAAGATATTTGGCGGGCGATATCATCGCCATGGACATGCTGCACCCTACCGGTGAATTTTCGGCCCGGTTCATGATCATTGCGCTTATGATCACGCCGCTTTCGGTGATATTCGGCAATCGCCGGTGGGTGGGGTGGATGATGAAACGCCGCCGGTCCTTCGGGCTAGCCGCCTTTGGTTATGGCGTTTTGCATCTGCTGTTTTATCTCATAGATATGGAGGCTCTCAAACCGATTCTGGCGGAATTCTGGGCGCCCGGCATCTGGACCGGCTGGGCTGCATTGATAGTTTTCGTGCCGCTGGCCATTACCAGCAACAACGCAGCGATGCGTCGCATGAAGCAGGGCTGGAAGCGATTGCAGCGGCTGGTATATATAGCTGCCGTGCTGACGCTGGCCCATTGGCTGTTGATACATGATGGCATCGGCGGCGCTCTAGCGCATTTTATTCCATTATTATCATTGGAGCTATTGCGAGGCATTATCATATATGTCAGAAGAGCTGATAAAGCGAAGCCGGCCGAATCGCTGCAAACCGAGTAGACTTGGAGATAATGAAGATGAAATATCCCGCAATTGCCGCCGCGACAGCCGCGATATTGGCCATTACTGGCCTATCCGCCCCTGCCCTTGCTACCGGCAAGATGACCTGTGAAGCAGGCCCGCAATCCGGTTGGAAAACGCGAACGGCACTGGAAGCCAGTCTGGTTGCACAAGGCTGGACGATCAAAAAATCGAAGGTCGATGGTGGTTGCTATGAAGTCTATGGCACTACCCCTGATGGAGACCGGGTAGAGGCTTATTTTCATCCGGTATCGCTGGAAAAACTTTTGGTCCTGCGCCGCGGACAAGAGCTCTACCGAAAAAAATAGCCGGTTTCATTCGCAACCAGAAACGCGCTTGACTTGCTGCGCTGCACCATACAAAGCGGCGCCGGGCCACGCGGTCCCAACGCCGCGCGAGCTCTCTGTAAGGAGAAGCGTTAAAATGACCGATACAAATATACCGATGCCAGAATTGCGTCCTGACTGCCCGAATTTTTCTTCGGGTCCGACAGCCAAATTTCCCGGCTGGTCCCTCGACAAAATCAACACCATAGCAATGGGCCGCTCACACCGCAGCGCCACCGGCAAAGCCAGGCTGAAATATGCCATTGATCTGAGCCGTGAATTGCTTGGTATTCCCGACGACTATCTGATCGGCATTGTGCCGGCCTCCGACACCGGGGCCGTAGAACTGGCGATGTGGAATATGCTGGGCGCACGCCCGGTGACGGTCGCCGCTTGGGAAAGCTTTGGCAATGTCTGGATCCAGGACGCTGTAAAGCAGCTCAAGCCTGCCAATCTGACCGTCCTTGAGGCCGACTATGGCGAAATTCCTGACCTGACCACGATCGACAAGGGTGACGATATTGTCTTCACCTGGAATGGTACAACCTCAGGCGCAAAAATTCCCGATACCGACTGGATTGCCGACGACCGTGAAGGTGTCACCATCAACGACGCCACCAGCGCCGTCTTTGCCCAGCCGATGGACTGGGCCAAGCTCGATGCCACCACCTATAGCTGGCAAAAGGTTATGGGATCGGAAGCCGCCCATGGCATGCTGATCCTCAGCCCGCGCGCCGTCGAGCGGATTGAAAGCTACACCCCGTCCTGGCCGCTGCCGAAAATTTTTCGGGTGAAGAAGGGCGACAAACTCAACACCGCGATTTTTGAAGGTGCGACGATCAATACGCCGTCAATGCTGGCAACCGAAGATTATATCGCTTCGCTGGAATGGGCCAAGTCGATCGGTGGCTTGCCGGAACTGCATGCCCGCGCTGACCGCAATGCCAAAATCGTTCACGACTGGATTGCGGCCACACCGTGGATGCGCAATATGGTCAGCGATCCGGCGAAATGGACCAACACCGGCGTCTGCATGGTGTTTCAGGGCGACTGGTATGATGGTCTGGATGATGATGCCAAAGCATCCGTGCCCAAGAAGATCGCCGCTATGCTCGAAAAAATGGACGTTGCCTATGATTTCAACGGCTATCGCGACGCGCCGCCGTCGCTGCGCATCTGGTGCGGATCGACCGTCGAGCAAGAAGATATTCGCCGGCTGTTGAGCTGGATCGAATGGGCCTTTGCTCAGGTAAAATCCGAACTTTCTTAAATTTTGTGCCGCCCCGGCCGAGGCCGGGGCCCAAACCAATGACCAAAATATGCCGACATTGGTTTGGAGGCCGGCCTGTGCTGGCCTGACGATCCCAACAAGGAATCCAAAAAATGCCAAAAGTACTCATATCCGACAAAATGGACCCGAAAGCCGCACAGATTTTCCGGGAACGGGGATGCGAAGTCGACGAAATCACCGGACAGACACCGGAAGAGCTGATGAAGATCATCGGCGAATATGATGGCCTCGCCATTCGTTCTTCGACCACAGTTACACCCGAAATATTGGCCGCCGCGACCAATCTTAAAGTGGTTGGCCGTGCCGGCATCGGTGTCGACAATGTCGATATCCCGGCCGCTTCTGCCAAGGGTGTCGTGGTCATGAACACGCCGTTCGGCAACAGCATCACCACGGCGGAACATGCCATCGCCCTGATGTTCGCCCTCGCTCGCCAGCTACCCTCGGCCGACGCTTCGACCCAGGCCGGCAAATGGGAAAAATCCAAATTCATGGGCGTGGAACTGACCAGCAAGACACTCGGCCTGATCGGCGCTGGCAATATCGGTTCGATTGTTGCCGAACGCGCCATCGGTTTGCGGATGAAGGTTGTCGCCTATGATCCGTTCCTCACCGAAGAGCGTGCGGTTGAAATGGGTGTTGAAAAAGTCTCCTTGGACGATCTTCTTGCCCGTGCAGACTTTATCACCATGCACACGCCGCTGACCGACCAGACGCGCAATATTCTGTCGGCTGATGCGCTTGCAAAAACCAAGCCTGGCGTCCGGATCATCAACTGCGCACGCGGCGGCTTGATCGATGAGGTAGCATTGAAGGAAGCGCTGGAATCTGGTCATGTCGCGGGTGCAGCCCTCGACGTTTTTGCCCAGGAGCCGGCGAAGGAAAACCCCTTGTTCGGCGCTCCGAACCTGATTTGTACGCCGCATCTGGGCGCCTCTACCAGCGAGGCACAGGTCAATGTCGCAATCCAGGTAGCCGAGCAAATGGCCGACTATCTGGTCAATGGCGGTGTCGAAAATGCGCTCAACATGCCCAGCCTTTCGGCAGAACAGGCACCGAAGCTGAAACCCTATATGGCGCTAGCCACGCAATTGGGGTCTCTCGTCGGCCAGCTCGCGGCTGACCAGATCAAGGGCGTCGCCGTGGAAGTAGAAGGCGCGGCAGCTGAACTGGACCAGAAGCCGATTACGGCAGCGGTGCTGGCCGGATTGATGCGGGCCTATAGCGACACCGTGAACATGGTCAATGCGCCCTATCTGGCGAAGGAGCGCGGCCTCGATGTCCGCGAAATCCGCCATGAGCGCGAAGGCGATTATCACACGCTGGTCCGGGTTTCGGTGACCACCGACGAAGGCGAGAAATCGGTTGCCGGCACCCTGTTCGGATCATCCGGTCCGCGCCTCGTCGAAATGTTCGGAATCAAGGTTGAGGCCGATCTGGAGGGCAATATGCTCTACATCGTCAATCAGGACCAGCCCGGCTTTATCGGCAGCGTCGGTTCGACGCTTGGCGCAGCGGGCGTCAATATCGGCACCTTCCACTTGGGCCGTCGTAGCGATGCACCCGGAGGAGAGGCCGTTCTGCTGCTCTCGATCGATTCTCCAGTGGAAGAGACCGTACTCTGGTCGATTTGCCAGCTGGAAGGCGTGAAGACGGTCAAGGCCCTGAAGTTTTGATTCGATAGCAACAGACCCAAGAAAAAAGATGGCCTGAGCGGTTGCTTGGGCTATGGAGCAGGGCCATGCAAAAGCCATCCAATCTCTTGCCCGAAGGGTTCCATGACGCGCTGCCGCCATTTGCCGAGGCGGCATCGCGACTGGAACGCGATGTGCTCGATACACTGGCCAGCCATGGCTATGCCCGGGTAACACCGCCGCTGGCCGAATATGAAGATGGCCTGACCGATAGGATGCAGGGCGCATCCAGCAGCGACCTGATGCGCTTTGTCGATCCGATTTCCCAGCGTACTTTGGCGCTGCGCCCGGATATGACCATGCAGATTGGCCGGATTGCATCGACAAGTCTGGCTGACCGGCCACGCCCCCTCCGACTCAGCTATTCGGGGCAGGTCCTGAAACTGCGTTCGGGGCAATTGCAGCCCGAACGCAGCCGCCTGCAAATCGGCGCTGAACTGATTGGCAATGACAGCGTCATCGCTGCCATCGAGATTGTCTCGGTCGCGATCGAGGCGCTGGAACGAGCCGGCGTCTCCGGTATCACCGTGGATTTCACCATGCCCGACCTGATCGACATTTTGGCGGCGGGGCCATTGCCTTTGAATGAGGCCCAGCTTGCCGAAGTGCGCGGAGAACTGGATATGAAGGATGCGGGAGGTCTGAACGCCATGGGCGCAACCGGCTATCTGCCCCTGATCGAGGCAACCGGACCGTTTGACGAGGCGATGGCAAAGCTGCGCGCATTTGATGGTGACGGGTTGCTCAGCTCGCGTCTCGATGGCGTTGCCCAGATTGCTGAAAGCATCAGGGGAAAAGCCAGCCTGACTCTGGACCCGACCGAACGGCATGGCTTTGAATATCAGAACTGGTTTGGTTTCACCCTCTATGCCGACACTTTCGTCGGTGCGCTGGGACGCGGTGGCAGCTATGAAATTGGTCATCCCGATGGTCAGTCCGAATCCGCGGTTGGCTTTTCACTCTATCCCAATCCGCTAATCGATGCCGGTTTTGGCGCAAAGACCAGCGACCAGATATTCTTGCCTCTCGGTCATGACCGATCTGCGGCAACGCGGCTTAGAGAAGCGGGCTGGCGTACCGTGGCGGCCCTGTCAGACAAGGACCAGGCCAAGGCGCTTGGTTGTTCCCATATTTTAAACGGCGATCAGCCGGAACCAGTATAAGAAAGTGAATCAATGGCCAATGTAACGGTAATCGGCGCGCAATGGGGTGATGAGGGCAAAGGCAAGATTGTCGACTGGCTGTCCGAACGCGCCGATGTCGTGGTCCGCTTTCAGGGCGGCCATAATGCCGGGCATACGCTGGTTGTCGATGGCGCGGTCTACAAGCTTTCCCTGCTGCCCTCTGGCATCGTGCGGGGCGCATTGTCGATCATCGGCAATGGCGTGGTGCTCGATCCCTGGCATTTGCGCGACGAAATCAAAAAACTCGAAAGCCAGGGCGTTACCATCAACACCGACAATTTCGGCATTGCCGAAACCTGCCCGCTGATTCTGCCGATCCATCGTGATCTCGACGCGATGCGCGAAGATGCCAGCGGCAAGGGCAAGATCGGCACGACCCGCCGCGGCATTGGTCCGGCCTATGAAGACAAGGTCGGGCGCCGTGCGATCCGGGTCTGTGACCTCGCCCATCTCGACGATCTCGGCCCGCAACTCGACCGGCTGTGCGCCCATCATGACGCGCTCCGTGCCGGTTTTGGCGAACCGCCGGTCGACCGCGAGCGGCTGCTCAATGACCTGAAGGAAATCGCCGACAGTGTGCTGCAATATGCCCAGCCGGTCTGGAAGCGCCTCAACGAAGCGCGCCGCGACGGCAAACGCATATTGTTCGAAGGCGCGCAGGGCGTGCTGCTTGATGTCGATCACGGCACTTATCCCTTCGTCACAAGCTCCAATACGATTTCGGGTACCGCAGCGGGCGGGTCCGGCATCGGCCCGTCGGGTACCGGCTATGTGCTCGGGATCACCAAGGCTTATACGACGCGGGTTGGGTCGGGGCCCTTCCCGACGGAACTGGACGATGAAGTCGGCCAACGGCTCGGCGAACGCGGCCATGAATTTGGCACGGTGACCGGTCGCCAGCGGCGCTGCGGCTGGTTTGATGCCGTGCTGGTCCGGCAGGCTCTGGCCGTGTCGGGCGTCGCCGGCATTGCGCTGACCAAGCTCGACGTGCTGGATGGTTTCGAGGAGTTGAAAATCTGCGTTGGCTATGATCTCAATGGCGTGACCTATGACTATCTGCCGCCGCATCATCAGGATCAGGCCGCGGTCAAACCCATTTACGAGACGATGGCAGGCTGGAACGAAACCACTGCCGGCGCGCGCAGCTGGGCTGATTTGCCGGCGCAAGCGATCAAATATATCCGCCGGGTCGAGGAACTAATCCAGTGTCCGGTGGCTTTGGTCAGCACTTCACCGGAGCGGGAAGATACGATTTTGGTGACCGATCCTTTTGCCGACTGACAGATTGTTTGATAGGCGTTGAAATTGACAACTCGATGAGCAGTGAACCAATTCATGGCGTCAAGAGCTTTTGGCTTAGCGTTGCAATAGGTGCTTACACCGGTATTACCCTGCAATTTTTACTGGCGTCTTGGTACGAGCCGATAGATTTTTCTGACCTCTGGGCGATACCTCTGATTTTGATCATTTACGGCTTATTTGCCGTGCCATTTGTCGCACTAGGCTTGGCAATATTTGGATTGCCTGTGACGCATTTACTTTATCGAAGTGCACGCAAATCGTGGGTTGGCGTAATTGCGATTCTCTGGAGTGCCGTTGCAGGTAAGCTTCTGTTTTTTGCCGTCGATCATCTGATGTTCTTTGGCCAATATGAGATTGCCAAGATTCAATTGCTGGACATGGGCATAATCTATGGCCTGCCGACTGGAGTCGCTTGGTGGCTGTTGCACCGTCGAGAATTGATAGCAATTTAAAAGAAGCTGAGGGGCCGTTTTAACAGTCCCTGATTGTACACTCTGAGCGGACTGCTAACGGTGATTTTTCCTAAAGCTGTTATTACCAATCTCAAACATCGTCCGCCGAAATCATTTCTTCGCGATCAATCTCACCCGTCATCGCTGCCACCGTCACCGCAACGGCGGCATCGCCCGAGACATTGGTAGTCGTACGCATCATGTCCATGATCCGGTCCACGCCGGCGACAAAGGCGATGGTTTCGAGCGGGACGCCGACGCTGCCGAAGACCAAAGCCATCATGATCAGGCCTGCGCCGGGGATGCCCGCTGCGCCGATGGCCCCGAGGGTCGAGGTGATAGAGATCAGCACATAGTCACCAAAGGTCAGATCAACGCCGAATATCTGCGCGCCAAACAAGGTGGCGAGGCCCAGATACATGGCGGTGCCATTCATGTTGATCGTTGCGCCGAGCGAGACCACGAAGCTGGCAACCGAATTGCTGACACCGAGGTTGCGTTCGACGCAGCGCAACGTCACCGGCAGGGTCGCGTTGGACGAAGCAGTAGAATAGCTGACCGCGATGGCGTCGATGATCCCACGAAAGAAATCGATTACCGGCAATTTCGCAATGAACTTGATCATCCCTGAATAGACTATCCCGATAATCAGCAGGCAGCCAAGATAGTTGAGCCCGACCAGCTGCGCGAGCGATATCAGGGCATC
The DNA here is from genome assembly GCF_036964675.1 of Parasphingorhabdus sp. Taxonomy (GTDB): domain Bacteria; phylum Pseudomonadota; class Alphaproteobacteria; order Sphingomonadales; family Sphingomonadaceae; genus Parasphingorhabdus. The sequence goes on from NZ_JBALTF010000002.1 coordinate 72,382, forward strand.
GGTGCCCAGCGTACCTGCTACCCATGCCATCAGCGCGAACACGCCGAACGGGGTCAGTTCCATCACGATCATCGTGACTTTCTGCATGACGATCGCGCCGCTATCGAAAATCTTCGCCAGCGGTTTGCCGTCTTCCTTGGCCATCAATATGCCGATACCGATGAGCAGCGCAAAGACGATCAGCGGCAATACGTTGACATCGGCCATGACCTGCACCGGACTGTCGGGCACAATCGACAGGATCATGTCCACGGCGGTGGTTTGATTGGGTTCGGGCGTAGCGCCCATCTCGATGGCACTGGTATCGACGCCCTTGCCGGGCTGGAAAAACGTGCCGAGCGCAAGGCCCAGCCAGGCCGCAATCTGGCCGGTGATGACAAACAGGACCATCGCCCGTCCGCCGACACTGCCCAGCTTCTTGAGGTCACCCAGCGCGGCAACACCGGCGACAAGCGAGAAGAAGATCAGCGGTACGACGAGCATCTTGATCGACTTGATGAAGAAATCGCCGATCCATTTGATGGCTTCGGATTCGGGGCCCCATATCAGGCCGGTGATCACACCGAGGATCAGGGCAGCGATCACCCGCTGCCAAAGCGGAATCTTGAACCAGAATGCCAGCATGCGATTTTCCCCGATATTGTTGTCAGGCCCATGCCTATCGTCAGCAGGAGAGCGCGGCAAGCCTTTAGGGCTGAACTACATCCAGAAGCTGATCGCCAGACAGGTCGACAGACCGACACCGAAGGTCAGCGGAATGCCGGCCTTGAAGAAATCGGTGAACCGGTAATTGCCCGCTGCGTAAACCAGCGTGTTGGTCTGATAACCGATCGGGGTCGCGAAGCTGGCGGAAGCCGCAAACATTACCGCGATGACGAGTGGCCGGGGGTCGACCCCCAGATCATTGCCCAGCGCTATGGCGATCGGCGTGATGATGATGGCGACCGCATTGTTGGTCACAATCTCGGTCATGATCACCGACAAGACATAAATTGCAAACACCAGCCCCCAGGGCGGAACCTCCCGCAAAAAGGGAGTCAATTCGGCAACGATCAGGTCAACGCTGCCCGCTTGCTGCAGGCCAAGGCCCACCGCGAGCATGCCGAATATCAGCACCAGCACATTGCCGTCGATCGAACCCCACGCTTCTTCTGCGTCGATACAGCGCGCCAGCAAGATTGCGCCGACCGCCAGAATCGCAGCCACGGCCAGCGGGATTATGTTGAGCGCGGCCAGAACCACCACCGCAACCAATGCACCAATGGCAATTGGCGCGCGATCCCGGCGAAAGGCGCGGATTTTGGTTTGTCCGACCCCAAACAAATTGGGGTTTTGATACATGCGGCGAATGTCTTCGCTAGAACCGGTCACCAGCAATCGGTCCGCTGCGTGAATCCGCGCATTGGTGAGATCAGAGCGAGGCAGATTGCGATAGCGGGTCATGCCCAATATGCGGACATCCAGCTGCGACAGGAAGGGAATGTCAAACAGCCGGTTGCCGATGCTGGGGTGGTTTGGCGCCACCGTGGCCTCAACCAGTTCCTCGCCCATCGGCCCAGCATCGCCCTTGTGGACAATGCCGACCTTGAAATCTTCCGATTCGCGCAGGGAAATCAACTCGGCGAGATCCAGTTGCACGACAATCCGGTCACCTGCCCGCAATTCGTGGAAATCCAGGTCGTGGCGGATATAGCTACTCAACCGCTTGACCGCCGTGACCTCCAGGCCTGCCCGCCGCAATTCGGGAATGGCAGAGAGTTTCTTGTCGATCACCGACGCCTTGCGGCGGACCGTCAGTTCGGTGAGGAAATCGCTCTCGTCGCTGCTGTCAAACTGACCTTTGACATCGCCGCTGGGAAGCAGCCAGCTGCTGAACAATACCATCATGATCGTGCCCGCGACGGCAGCGATCAGACCGTAGGGCGTGATTTCGAATATCCCGAAACCGGCCATACCCTGATCCCGAGCAACCGCATCGACGATGAGGTTGGTCGAGGTGCCAATCAGCGTGGTCGTGCCGCCCAATATGCAAATGAAGCTAAGCGGGATCAGCAGTTTCTTGGAAGAGAAGCCGGTGGCCCGCGAGAGGCGAAGGATGATCGGAATCAGAACGATCACGACCGGCGTGTTGTTCATGAAGGCGGAAGCGACAAAGGCGCCAAGAAACATCTCGGCGACCGCCAGCTTGGGGTGGCGCTTGGCGCGCTTGATGATGAATCCGGCGATCGCGTCAATTGTCCCGGTTCGCAGCAACGCGCCCGACAGGATGAACATCGCCGCGATCGTGATCGGAGCGGTGTTCGAGAAGACCGAAAACAGGCCATCGGAATCGATGATGCCTAGAAACAGGAACATGCAGGCCCCGAGCACCGCGACCACGGCAGCGGGGAAGCGCTCCATGATGAAACCGGCGAATAGAAAACCAAGGATGACGATACCGATAATCGCCTTGTGCGCCTGAATATATTCATCGATGATATGAAGAATCAGGTCAATCATGGATCAGGAACAGCCTTCAATATAGCTCACGGCCTCTGCCAGGCCCGCTCGAAAATCGGTGACTCGTTTTTTGGCATCGGGGCTTTTGAGCCGCACAGAAGAAGATTGCTCGCCGCTTCCATCCGGGGTCGCCGTCTCGAATATCATCTGATAACGTCCATCGCTGGACGCAAGAATCAGATAAGATCCTGCATCGCCGAGATACGGATGATAGTCAATTTTCATCCAGTTTCCATAAATGGACGCGACTTCTGTTTCGGTCATTCCGATAGTCGCGCCGGATAGTGTCTGCCATTTGACACCAGCGTCATTGGGACCGATGCCAATGCGTACGAGCATATCTTCATTGATCATGAATCGCACGCCAGGATAGCCTGCCTCTTTTGTAAGAAAGTGGCAGGCTGCATAATCTTCGTCGGTTTGCCAATCTGCCGGTCTGTACGGATCACTAAATCCCAGTTGTTTGAGTTCGGCTTCACTCATGCCGATCTGCGCGGGCCCCAGTCCTTTGAAGGTCAGGCGGGGTTGTTCACCCACAGCCCCCACCAAACAGACAAGAACAAGCGGGAGGATAGCCATTTTCAGCATATTCTTCATCCACATTGCGCCCGGTGCAGCAATTTCTGGTCGGCGAGTACCAGCGCCATCATCGCCTCGACGACCGGAACACCGCGAATGCCGACACACGGATCATGGCGGCCCTTGGTCGATATTTCGGTCGCAGCCCCTTCGGGAGTGATGGTTGCCACCGGCGTCAGAATCGAACTGGTTGGCTTGAACGCTACCCGGCAGAAAATCGGCTGGCCGGTGGATATCCCGCCAGCCGTGCCACCACTGTGGTTGGCGAGAAATTCGGGACCATTGTCTCCCGGCCGCATCGCATCGGCATTTTCTTCACCGCGCAGACGGGCGGCGGCAAAGCCATCACCGATTTCAATGCCCTTGGTCGCATTGATGGTCATCATCGCTGCGGCAATCTCGCTATCCATCTTGGCATAAACCGGCGCGCCCCAACCGGCTGGCACTCCGACCGCCTCGCAGGCGATAATCGCGCCAAGACTGCTGCCGTCCTTGCGGGCACCGTCGACCAGCGCTTCCCATCGTTTGGCGGCCTGTACATCTGGGCAGAAAAACGGATTATTACCGATTTCATTGGCATCAAAATGCGCCGGATCGATTGCGTCGCCGCCGATTTCGGCAACCCAAGCCCTTATCGTCACTTCCGGAATCACCAGCCGCGCTACCGCACCCGCAGCAACGCGTGCCGCGGTCTCGCGAGCGCTGGATCGACCGCCGCCGCGATAGTCACGGAAGCCATATTTTTGATCATAGGCATAATCGGCATGACCGGGGCGATAGGCTTTGGCGACGTCGCTATAGTCCTTGCTGCGCTGATCGACATTTTCGATCATCAGCGAAATTGGTGTACCGGTCGTTTTGCCGTCAAAAATGCCGGACAGGATTTTGACCTGGTCCGGTTCCTGCCGCTGGGTCGTATATTTCGACTGGCCTGGACGCCGTGCATCTAGAAATGGCTGGATATCGGCTTCGCTCAGTTCAAGTCCAGGCGGGCAACCATCGACCACCGCGCCAAGCGCAGGCCCGTGACTTTCTCCCCAAGTGGAAAAGCGAAAGACGTGACCGAATGTGTTGAAACTCAAAACTCTCTCTCCGCGTTTATAAACTCAATTCTGTTGCCGAAAGGATCATTCACAAAAAAACGGGCGTGGTGATCGATCGCATCGGCTGATTGTATCAAATAACCAGCATTTTTCAGCTTTTTCATCAAGTCGTGAAAATCGCTTGTCTGAAAAGCGGGATGTGCTTTTTTTGCTGACCGAAAATCGCTTTCGATCCCAAGATGCACGCGGACATTCTCCCTCTCAAACCAGCAACCCCCATTGCCCTGCAATTTCGCAGGCTTCGTGCGTTCGGGGATATCCAGAATTTCAGCATAGAAACCCCTCGCCTGATCTTCTCCTGCTTCGGGCATGGCCAGCTGGACATGATGCAAAGCCGTGATCATTAATCCAGCGCGATATCGGGCGCGTCTTCCTGCTTCATGCCAACGGTATGATAACCTGCGTCGACATGATGGGTTTCGCCAGTGACACCAGCGGACAGATCGCACAGAAAATAGAGAGCAGAAGCGCCCACGTCATCAATTGTCACGTTGCGGCGCAGCGGCGCATTAAGCTCGTTCCATTTCAATATATAGCGGAAGTCGCCAATTCCGGAGGCCGCCAATGTTTTAATCGGTCCAGCGGAGATGGCGTTCACCCGAATTCCATCGGGGCCAACATCATTGGCGAGATATTTGACCGAGGTTTCAAGTGCCGCTTTGGCTACACCCATAACATTATAGTGCGGGATGACCTTTTCGGCACCATAATAGGATAATGTCAGCATGGATCCACCGGCGCTCATCAGCGCAGCAGCGCGCTTGGCAACAGCGGTAAAGCTGTAGACGCTGATATTCATGGTCATCAGGAAATCGTCCAGGGTAACATCAAAATATTTACCGCGCAGCGCTTCCTTGTTGGTGAATCCGATCGCATGAACGACAAAATCCAGCTTGCCCCAGCGTTTTTCAATCTCGGCAAATGTTGCGTCGAGCTGGTCCATGTCGCTGACGTCACAGTCGAGCAGGAATTCACAGCCCAATTGTTCAGCAAGCGGTCTAACGCGCTTGGCCATCACCTCGCCCTGATAGCTGATCGCCAGTTCGGCGCCCTCTGAAGCCAGGCGCTGGGCGATCCCCCAAGCCAGCGACTTGTTGTTGGCAAGCCCCATGATCAAGCCGCGCTTGCCCTTCATTAAATCACTCATCGCCGCTATCTCCTGAAATCCGATTTTCGCTGCTGATAAACCGTATCCAGATGATTTTCCAGCGGATCATTCGCCAATCCCGTTTCTCGGCGGCCGCTCAGCCAGAGCGGCATTGATCTCTGCACCGATTATCATGCCAAGACCGACCAGATAGAAAAAGATGAGCGTGATGATAACCCCGGCAAGGCTGCCATAAGTGAGCTGGTAATTTGCCGCATATTTGAGAAAAATCGGCAATAGTCCGGTGATCAACAGCCACCAGCCGCTGATGAACACCGCTCCGGGCCATTTGGGATATTGGCGCGGTCGATATTGGCGTGGCGTCAGCAGGCGGAACAATAGATAAAGCGTCGCAAAAAGAACAAGAAACGGTATGATATTGGAAAGCGAGACCCAAAGGGCACCGCTCTCGGCAGCCGGGAAATAGGTGTCCAGAAAACCGCTGATACCGGCCAGCACAAATTGGGCGCTGAGCGCCAGCATAGCGAAAAAGACCGACAAGAGAATGAGCACGGTTGATGTCAGACGATATTCCCAGAACGCTCTCTGCGCCTGTACGCCATAGGCCCGGTGGAGAATTTCCCGGATTGTCTCAATCAGGCTGGTTGTGGTCCACAGCCCGACGATCGCGCTGAACCAGAGCAAAGGTCCGGTCCGTGCGGTCATCGCATCTCTGATCGGATCATGCAGCGCGCTGGCAACCGAGGGCGGAACGGTCACCAGAAAAGCCTCGACAAAATCCGTGCCGACGGCGGTCTGGCCAAATCCCCCGACAATGGCGGCGGCGACAATGAAAAAGGAAAATACGGCAAGCAGCGACAGATAAGCGAAATTTCCGGCAAAAGTGAAGCCGTCATAATAGACACCCACGGCGGTGCGCTTGATAATGATGAAGGCTCGACCAACCAGACCCTCATCAGCCAGATTTTCGGCGGCTCTTTTGCCGACGGCTCCTGGCTCTCCCTGGACTTTACGCCGGGCTTCGGGGGAGAGTTCAGACATTAAGCTTCCGGGCCAAATCTAAACACCCATGCTGGCGCGCGGATTGTCTTGCGGATTCCAGTCTTTTACAAATTCTGCGAGCTTCTCATCTTTTTCCGGCAAGACGATCATCAAAGTGACCAGTTGATTCCCGCGGACCCCAGATTTGCCATGAAAGCCTTTGTTTTTCAGGCGCAGCGTCTTGCCCGAATCCGATCCGGCGGGAATGGACAGCATGACCGGACCGTCCACGGTCGGGACCTTGATCTTGGCTCCTTCCACCGCCTCTTTCAGACTGATCGGCAGTTCCAGGGAGATATTGTCGCCATCGCGTTCGTAAAAGGGATGGGGGTTGATATGAATGGTGACAATGGCATCGCCATTGCCGCCCGGGCCTGGACGGCCCTTGCCGCTGAGGCGCATTTGCGTGCCTTCCTCGACACCCTTGGGCAGGCTGAGATCAATGGTTTTGCCATCTTCCAGCGTGATGCGTTGTTTCTGCAAGGTTGCAGCAGCACTAAATTCGACCTTCAGCCGATAAGCGACATTGGCGCCCTTGGCAGGTGGCGCACTGCGCTGGCGGTTACCGAAAGGAGAACCACCACCGCCCCCACCGCCGAATAGACCTTCAAAAATATCGCCAAAATCTGCGCCCGCATTACCGAAATCATGCTGTTGGCCAGCCGGACCGCGTTGATAGCCGCCCCCGCCGCCAAAGCCGAACGGCGCAGTAGGATTGCCTTCCGCATCAATCTCTCCGCGATCAAATTGCGCGCGCTTATCCTTGTCCAGCAACAAGTCATAAGCCTTGGTGACGTCGGAAAAACGCTCCGTCGCCTTGGGATTATCCTTGTTCTTATCTGGGTGTAGTTCCTTGGCCAGCTTACGATAGGCAGACTTAATCTCCTTGTCGTTTGCGCCCTTGGCAACACCCAATGCTTGATAGGGATCGATCATTATTGGCCCTTTTTCAAATCCTTACCATGCAGAGATTGGCATTTTTCGCCAATTTTCAACTCCGCTGTCTTATTCGGGCATAACGGCGTCTGCAACCTTGTTGTGCCGTGTGAAGCGCAGCAGCAGATAGAGAACCAATCCCAATGGCCCCAACATCAGGACAAATAGCAGGATAGGTATCTGCAGCCAGCGTGCAAACCCGTATTTATCCGCATTGCGCGCCACCCATAGGCCGACAAACAGGTCAAAGGCGAGAAAATGAATCCATCCGACGGTCGCCCCGCCGGGGCTGGAGAGCAGTTGTTGAACGCCTGTCAGGGTTGAAAAATCCGGTGATTCGCCGCTACCCCCGTCGATCATGCCAGTCATCATCGGGATGATGATCACCGCATAGGCACAGGCCAGAAGGCCGATACCGCCGTAGAACAGCCCGGTAAGTATCGCTTCGCGACGTGGTGCAAATGCTAAAATCAGCCACATCAACAAGGCATAATTATTGGTGATCGTAAAAATCAGGTCCCAGTTCATGATGCCCCCTCGTTCCGAGCTTTTAGCAGAAAACTGCGCTTTGTCGCCGAGCAAAATTTTGTTTGTTTGCCGGGCGTCGGCAGGATGATAGAGAAAGAGTCATGACCGATCCCTTTTCGCTGTTCAACAGCTGGTTCGCCGAAGCGCGGACAACCGAAATCAATGATAGCAATGCGATGACCATTGCCACTGCAAATGCCGGCGGGCAGCCTTCGGCGCGGATGGTCCTGCTAAAGGGTCATGGCCCTGATGGCTTTGTCTTCTACACCAACCAGCAGAGCCGCAAGGCGGGTGACATAGCCGAAAATTCGCAGGCCGCGATATTGTTCCACTGGAAAAGCCTGCGCCGGCAAATCCGGATCGAAGGCCATCTCTCGACCGTAGCAGATGCGACGGCAGACGCATATTTTGCCACGCGCAGCCGGGATTCGCAACTGGGTGCCTGGGCGTCTGACCAGTCCCGCCCGCTCGATAACCGTGCAACTTTCGAAGCCCGGTTCAAGGAAATGACGGAGCGGTTTGCGGGCGACGATGTCTCGCGCCCGCCACACTGGTCAGGCTATTGCCTGGTGCCAGCGCGATTTGAATTCTGGCAGGACCAGGCACACCGGCTGCACGAACGGCGTGCCTTTGTTCGCAACGGCGAAGACTGGAAGGAAGGACTACTCTACCCATGACAAATCTGCCATATTTTCACGTCGATGCTTTTGCCGACCGGCCCTTTACCGGCAATCAGGCAGCAGTGATGCCGCTGACTCGCTGGCCGGATGATATGGTCCTGCAAGCGATTGGCGAGGAAAATAATTTTGCCGAAACCGCCTTTTATCTGCCCGATGACAGCGGCGATGCGGATTACGAGTTGCGCTGGTTCACCCCGACACTGGAAATAGCGCTCTGCGGTCATGCGACGCTGGCGAGCGGACATATCATATTGTCGCAGGACCCCGATCGGCAGCAAGTGACGTTCCGGACGCGTAAAGCCGGGATTTTGACCGTGAAACGCGACGGCGACGGCTATGCACTGGATCTCCCGGCACACCCCCCTGCGCCGAGCGCCATGCCGGAGATTGTCGCGCTGATCGGAGGCAGTCCTGTCGAAACCCAGTTTCACGAAGGGCGCTATCATGTGCTTCGCTATGACAATGCCGATGACGTTCTGGCGCTCCGGCCCGACCTGAAGGCGCTCGCCGCGCTCGGCAATGCACAATTTATCTGCACCGCGCCGGGCAAGGATACCGATATACTCAGCCGGGTATTTGTGCCTGGCGGCGGGGTCGACGAGGATAGCGTGACCGGTTCGGCTCATGCCGTCCTGACGCCTTATTGGGCGAGGCAATTGGGCCGCGACAGCTTTACCGCCTATCAGGCGAGCCGGCGCGGCGGCTATGTCAATTGTCGTCTCGATGGCGGCCGGGCATGGCTGGGCGGGAAATGCGTGACTGTGGTGGAAGGCACCTTTTGCCTTTAATCTGGCAGTGCCGGCCGGGGATTTAGCTGCCGATAGGGAACAGCGCCATGATCCGGCCGATCTGCGCGCTCATTGGTTCCAGCACATCGTCCTGCGTCTTGCCGAGCCGGACCACGGTCAGCTGCTGTTCGGGTGAAACCACGATTTGCTGGCCCAGATGGCCCAGTGCCGCAAATATCGTCTCTGGCCCATTGTCCGGAAACAAAACCTGGTTGCGACCTTCCGGGCGTCTCTTGTTCAGCCAGAGGTGGCCACCATAGGCCGGGTCGTTTTTCGACGATGCCTTCATAAATCGCATCCAGCTGACCGGCAAATGCTGTGCGCCTTTGCGGGCGCCATTGTGCCGAAGAAATTCTCCGAATTTGCCATAGTCCCGCGCGGTTGCCTGAATGAAACTGCCGCCCAGAAATGTGCCATTCGGATCAAATTCCGGATAAGTGCCATCCATTCCCAATGGTTCCAGCAATCGCCCGCGGATGAAGCGCGAGGTGACGTGGTGCCGGACTTCCGGATCAATGCTCTTGGTCAGGGTACGGGTGATAATGTCTGAAAGAATGATACTGGTGGCGGTGCTATATTCGAACTTCTCACCCGGCTTGGCCTCCATCGGGCGGGCTTCGGCATAGGCGGCCGTATCCTGCGCGCCATCCAGAAACAGCATGAGGTTGGTGTCGGCCTCGAATATGGTTTTGCCGCCTGGCTCGGGCACTTCGGTATGATCAAGTCCTGACGACATCTGGAGCAAATGTCGAAGGGTGACGTTCCCGCGCGGATCGCCAGGTCTTTGCCACGCGGGCACAGGAGCGGGGTCATCGAGCACCAGCCGGCCATCGGCTACCAGAAATCCGATCAAAACTCCGGTGAAGCTTTTTGCCATCGACCAGCTGATGAATCGCGTATCCTCGTCATAGCCCTCGCCATAACGTTCAGCGATGATTTTTCCCCGGTACATGATCAGCAGCGCCCGCGTTTCCGCCATTGCTGGATCCTCGAACAACGGTGCAATTGCCGCATCCAGCCGCCCCTTGGCGATCGGGCTGGAGTCCGAGATATAGGCCAGTTCCGCCGCACTTTTCTGCGGTGCCAGGGCTGGATCCCGAGTCCCGCCGCACCCGCAAAGGGCAACCGTCAGGACCGAAATCAAAGCGAGTTTAATCTTGCGCATATTGTGTCGTTGCACCAATAGAAGCGGCCATGGCAACCGTAAAAACAACATCCAGGGCTCCGCTGAGCAAAAGGCGCATCCTATTATATATCGGGGCACTTTTCCTGCTCATCCTGATCGCCGTGCTGACGTATAATTATGCGTTCATCAAAGGACAGCTGAATGTTGGCACGGCTTATGGCGCCCGGGTCGCCTGTTCCTGCCACTATATCGGCGGGCGAGATATCGAGGATTGCCGGAAAGATTTTGAACCCGGCATGGAATTGATCGGTTTGACCGTCGATGAGGAACAGAAAAGGGTGACGGCTTCGGCCCTGTTAATCGAATCGGCTACGGCTGAATTTCGGGAAGGCTGGGGCTGTGTGATGCTCACGGACGCCCAGTTGGACGCCGAATAAACTAGACTTCCACACCCGCCAGCCATTGTTGTTCAACCGCAGCGGTGCTGTCGATCCAGCCGCCGCCCAATACCCGTTCCTTGTGATAAAAGACCGCTGCCTGGCCCGGAGCCACGCCAAATTCCGGATTGTGGAATTGCAGCTCTTGGCCTTCCAGCCGGGCGGAGGTCGGTTTGGCCATTGAGCGGACCTTGACCTCGACCGGGCCGACATAGTCGCCGCCGATCCAGTTGATGTCCCGCAGCGATGCCGAGGCAACCGCCAAGGCAGCCTTCGGTCCAACGACAACGCGCTTCGCTTCCGGTTCCAGCCGAATAACATAAAGCGGTTCAGCCTGGCCGCCAATTTCCAGCCCTTTGCGCTGCCCCACGGTATAATGAATGAGCCCCTTGTGCCGCCCCATTGTCGTGCCGTCGATATGGACAATCTCGCCATCATCGTCCGCTTCCGGCCGCAATTTGCGCACGACGCTGGCATAGTCGCCATCAGGAACGAAGCAGATATCCTGACTATCCGGCTTGAAGGCCACCGCCAGTCCCATCTCCTCGGCGATTTCGCGCACCTGTGTCTTGGGCATATCACCCAGCGGGAAGCGCAGATAGTCGAGCTGATCCTGAGTGGTTGCAAACAGGAAATAACTCTGGTCCCGCGCGGGGTCGAGCGCTCGGTGCAATTCTGCGCCGCCCGGAGCCGCAACGCGGCGCACATAATGACCGGTCGCCAGACAGTCGGCACCCAGTTCGCGGGACAATTGCAGCAGATCGGTAAATTTAACTCCCATATTGCACTGCACGCAGGGAATTGGTGTCCGGCCGGCCATATATTCGTCGGCGAAGACATCCATGACCGAATCCTTGAACCGGCTGGCATGATCGAAAACATAATGGGCAATGCCAAGCCGGTCGGCCACGGCGCGAGCGTCGCGAATATCCTGTCCGGCACAACAGCTGCCGACGCGCCCGACAGCTTCACCATGGTCATAAAGTTGCAAGGTAATGCCTATGGTTTCCGCACCAGTTCGCGCCGCCAGGGCCGCCACAACGCTCGAATCCACACCACCCGACATGGCCACCACGATGCGCTTGCCCGTCAGGTCGTCACCCAGTTGAAAATTTCCGTTGATTCTATCCATCATATCAATTGCAGTCCTTAAAGAAATCCCGCTGCTAGCGCCAGCGCAGCGAACATTTCCTTCTGTGCGCCCCGATGTGATCCATTTTGGTACGAATTAGTTGGATACAAGGAAGAATTGCTTAACCTGTCCTAAGGTGGTGTAAACGTCCCTTTCACACTAGCTTATATCTTCGCTGCTAGACCAGCGGCTATGGATATGAACTTTCCTCACAAAAACCCGCAAAGGATAGCGCGCGATGCTGGCGCTGATATACCCGTTCAACTTGCGGATCATCAGGCCTTGCTCACTCGCGCCATTGCCCGACAGGCATCCAGCCAGTCGGCACAGGATTTTGTCGCGGCCAGGCAAGGCTTGCAAGGCACCAAGAAGGCAGTCCGCTCATCCTTCATGGATGAACGAATGGCTTTTTTTTGCAGGCAGGTCTCGTTCAGACTTCCCCGGTCACAGGGAACCAATATTGTTCAGAACCGGTTGTTTTCGACCGGATTTGGCGCAACGGGAAAGCAATAAAATGCATAG
>NZ_JBALTF010000003.1:0-77457 GCF_036964675.1 Parasphingorhabdus sp.
CCAATGGTGCGTGAGGTGCTGAAACCGACCGCGCCGGCCGCGACGGCTTCGCCGACGATCGCGGCCATCGCTTCGATATCCTCGGCAGTGGCGTCCTTGTTCTGCCTGCCGCGCTCGCCCATCACATAATAGCGGACCGCGCCGTGCGGAATTTGCGCCGCGACATCAATCGCATATTCTCGGCCGCCGATATAATCCATATATTCGGGAAAGCTCTCCCACTTGCCCCATTCAATGCCTTCGTAGAGCGCCGTGCCGGGAATATCCTCGACGCCCTCCATCAGCTCGATCAGAGTCTTTTCCTGCCCCGGCTTGACCGGCGCAAAGCCGACGCCGCAATTGCCCATGACGACAGTGGTCGCGCCATTGTGCGAAGACGGCGCCAGTTCGGTGTCCCAGCTGACCTGGCCGTCATAATGGGTATGGACATCCACCCAGCCCGGCGTGACGATAGCGCCCTTGGCATCCAATATCTCGCTGGCCGGCCCATCAATCGATCCGCCGACTTCGGCAATCAGGCCGTCCCGAAATGCAATATCTCCGACAAAAGGCGCACCGCCCAGCCCGTCGACAATCGTGCCGCCTTTGATGATGGTATCGAACATGGGGTTTCTCCTGATGAGGGCTGCGCAAGAGATAAGCGCGCGCGCCGCCGGAGGGCCACTGGCTTAATTGCTATGCCATTGTCGAGATGCTGATGTTTGCAGGAAATGGAGCAGGCGCAAAGTTTGTCAAACTTCGGGCCAAGGAGGGGTTTTGCGGCGACTTCAGATATTATCTTAACTGTTGCGTACGGATCATGCAGGGACAAAAATAGTCGCGCCCGGACGGCGTGAACTTTACAAAGTTTACAGTGTCCAAAGAATCGAAAAACTCTCGTGGACGAGAAATGTTGCTGGATTTTGCCTGACCAGCAATTGCTTCTCAAAATGTCAAAGAACCGGCGCAATATCTGACAAAATGCGGTTCTGTAGGAAAGCGGTTTGCCATGGGGGGCAAGCTATCGCTGATCGGGTTGCTGCTGTTGTGGTTACCAGTGGGGTGGATGCGACGGGGTTGAAGCGTTCGTCATCCTGAACTGGTTTCAGGATCGCTAGAGTCCGGGTGCCGACGCCCGAGGTCCTGAAACGAGTTCAGGATGAAGAAGACGAAGGGTAACCGCCAATCAAGGTCGCGCCAGCCCCTCTAGCCGAGAGATTTTTTCGGCAGCGCCGTCAGGCCAAGGACGATAGTCGCCGCGACCATCGCCGCAATCGCCAGCAGTATCGCAGAACCAATATTGGCCATTGCAATGCCGAAAAATCCCCAGGCCACGGCAATGGCATAGGGCCATGATTTGAGGCGGTAGGCGTTGAAGCCTGCGAAGCCGGTTGCTAAGATGAGCGCAATGACCGCCGCTGCAAATTCCCCGACGACGCCATATCCGGCAAGCAGCAGGCCAATTGAAACAAAGGAGGCAACGGAGAGCCAGCCAGCATAAAGGGCAATCGGCCAGCGGGCAATCCAGGCGGGTGTGGCGCCGTCCAATTGATATAATGCGATCAAACCGGCGATGAGCATGATCCATATCAATATGGTCGCCCAGATTGGCGACAAAAGCGCGACGGGGAGCCAGATTGCGCCGACCGCCAGTGATAATACCAGCGCAATGCGACCTTTGTCCCATGCTGCATCCTGCCTGAATTTGAAGGCACCAAGAACCGCATGGGCGATCAACCACAGGTAAATGGGCCCCCAGATACCGAAGGCCCAGCCGGCCGGCTGAACCGCCGGATTGCGTTGGGGTATCGGATATTTATCTGGATCAAACCCGCCAAATTCCGGCGAAAGAAACGGCGCAATGGCAAAGGCAATAGCGACGATGAGGACGAGTATGGCTCTCATGAATGTTGTTTCCCAATGTTCGCTGAGCCGGTCATTTGACCACCCGCATGACTTCCCAGCGCTTTCTTTCGGTCGGCACGCTCGGTCCATCATAGCCAGCGATGATCATCGGGGACGTGGCTTCCAGTTTCTCTGCCTTCAAGAAGCTATCGATTTTCGCAGCGGCTTTTTCGATACGCGCTGGCGAACGATCACCGACCAGTCGGTAGGCGACGCGTTTTTCGGCCTCTATCTGGATCAGCTCAACTTTGTCATCATTGGGCTTCGGTAGCGTCGCCATTGTCCATTTTGCAGGCATGGAAAAGCGAACTGTATACACACCATCTTCATTCTCGGACGTGGTGACCGGTGCGGTCATCGCTATTTTCGTCCCGTCAGATGTTGACTGGGTTGTGACCGGCGCTGTCATGCGAATTTGGGCTGCGCCCTGATTGCCGCCGAAAATATATCCTGCGAGCAGCCCAAAGCCTTTGCTCGATGCCTGGCCGATAGAACCGGCCTCGATCGTGACTTCTGCGACGACCTGCGGCGCATAATGACGAAGTTCAACACCATCGGAATGTTTGATGACATCATATTTTGGCTGCTCCGTCTTGTCCTCGGCACTGGCAGGCCCAGTTGCAGCGAGCAGTCCGACAGCGGAACCGACGATATTGCGAATTTTGCTGGTCATCATGGCGATCCCAATCGAAAATATACTTCAGACATAATGCGCGATGCACTGAATTTGTACCAATGGGTACAATTAGATTCGATTCATGATTTGAAGACCGCTTTCAAAATCCGGAATTGCCATGCCCGTCCCAACATTCCCCAGTCAGCCGAGCTCTCCTGAAGGCGTGGGCACTCGATCGGCCATATTGCCGGCGAAGGCAGCAAGCTTCGCCGGCAATATGATTGTGGTGATCCGCAGCGGCTAGATGATATCCGCTAGAATTTCGCGCTGGCCTCAATGCCGTAGAAGCGCGGCTCGGCCGGGATGAAGGTCGGAATGCCAAAGGCACCACCGGTATTGCCCGCATCGAGCAAATAATTTTTGTTGGTCAGGTTGCGGACGAAACCGGCGATTTCGAACTTTTCGTCGGCAAAGGAAACACCTGCGCGCAGATTGACCAGAGTCACAGAGGGCTGACTGATCAGGTTCGAATTTGGTGCTTCGAAGAAGACCCGGCTGCGAAAGGTGACACTCGGTGTAGCGAACAGGCGGGTGCTGTCGTTGATCGGATAGTCGATCGTGAAGCCGCCCGCTGCCTGCACTTCCGGCTGGAGACGGAAGCGCGCGCCAGCCAGATTGCCGTTGGCCGGATCATTATCAATGCCGCCGTCAATATAGCCGATATTGGCGAACAGGCTCAGCCAGTCAGCCGCGCGGACGTTGACTTCCGCCTCGACCCCGAAATTGGTGGCGCTGCCGGCGCTGCGCGTGATCGAGGTGCCCGGTCTGGCCGGATCGTTCACGCTAACCTGGAAATTCTTGTAGGTCTGGTAATAGACGCCGAGCGAACCGGATATTGGCCCCGACGCGCCTTTCAGGCCGACTTCATAATTCCAGACAATTTCCGGCGCGATGTCGGTGAAATTCCCGATTGGCCCGGTGGGTGTCGCCGTTGCACCGGCATTCACCGTCGCAGAACGGCGCCCCTTGGAGACCGTGGCAAAGCCGTTGATATCATCGGAGAAGCGGTAGAGTATGTTGAAGCGCGGCAAAACGGCCGAAAAACTGTCCTCGGTGCGGAAGGTCTGGCCTGCGGTGTCGGTGAGCGGGAAGGGCGGGGAGCCGGTGAAGAAGGAACCCGGTGCGGTCGCGCGATAGCCCGAGCGGCGCTTTTCGATCAGTACGCGGACGCCCGCGGTCAGCTCGAGGCTGGGGGTCGGGATCCAGGTGCCGTCGGCGAACACCGAATAGCTGTCATTCTTGCCGAGATTTTCGAACACCGCCTGATAGGGAATGGCCCCGACCGCGCCGCCGGTCAGTGCCTTGATCGCATCGCCAGCGGGGACGCCATTGGTGTCGACGCAGGGGACGCCGGGTACGACGACACCGGCCAGACACTGAAAATAGGTCACTTCATCGGTGGAGAAGGGCACGCGCTGATTGCTGTCCTCGCGGAACAGGTTCCAGCCGAAGCTGCCGCGAAACGTGTCGCTGCTATAAGCAAAGCGCGTTTCATGGCTGCCCTGTTCGCCATTGGCGTCCTCGGCAAATTCGAGGAAATAGGCGGCGGAGCCATCGGCATCGAAGACTTCGTTGCTGTTGAACTTGCGGAAGCCGTTGACCATGGTGATGGTCCAGTCATCGGCAATGTCCCAGGCCATGGTCAGATTGGCATCATAGACATCGCGGGTCAGCCCCAGTTTGGCGTTGCCCAATACCGCAGCCGAGACAGGCGAGCCGCGCAGATCGGCGGCGCCAAAGGGATTGGCGGGACCGGCGCTGGTCGGCAGGGTGCCGGAAATAAACGGCGTGCCCGAGTTGCGCTGGCGATCATAGGTCAGGATCAGGTCGGCGGTGAAATTGCTGCTCGGCGTGAACCGCAAAGAAGCGCGTCCGCCGAGCTGATCCTTCGCATAGAGATCATCCTGGTTTGGGGCCAGATTGGTCACATAGCCGTCGCGCTTCTTATAGGCACCGGCGAGACGGACCGCGATGGTGTCATTGCCGGCGTTGAGATGACCGCCCAGCGTATAGGCATTAAAATTGCCATAGCTGCCCGAGATTTCGCCAGACAGGCCGGGCTCCGGCTTGTTGGAAATAATGCTGATCGCGCCGACCGCAGAGGCGGTGCCGAACAGCGTTGCCTGTGGGCCCTTGATCACTTCGATCCGGTCGACATCATAGATGTCCTGATAGGAACCGCGCGAACGCGAGATGTCGACGCCATTATAATAGAGCGTGACCCGCGCCGCCTGTTGCGCCGAGCCGCTGTCGGATGTGATGCCGCGGATGACGATGCCGGGATTGTTGGCGCTCTGCTCCTGAATATTCAGGCCGGGGACATAGTTGGACAGTTCGTCGAGATCGGAAACGCCCAGCTGCTTGAGCCGTTTGCCGCTGTTGGCGGAAATGGTGATCGGCACATCGGTCGACTTCTGCTCGAATTTCTGCGCGGTGACGATGATGACATCGCCGTCACTTTCTTCGGCGATGTCGTCGGTGCTGGTCTGGGCGATCGCCGGGGCCGATCCGGCCATGAACAGAGCGGCGGTGAGGGCGACCAGAGAGGTGCGGGAGAGGGCGCTGGGAGAATATTTTGTCATGGAGGGAATCAACCTTTTTATGTGCGACACTGGAATGGATGGTGCAGTGCAGCAAAGCTGTGACAGGCTGACGGATATTGGATGACATTATGAATAATGTTGCGCGACACTCTTGTGACGGTGGAGCGATGGGGTGTGGGAGAGGGGGCTTGAGGCCCATAATCGTCATCGTGAGCTTCAAGTCTCAGCGTCCAGTATCACCGGGTCCTGAACCAAGTTCAGGATGACGGGAAGGCCGGCCATCCAGCCAGCCTGCGAGAAAATATCAACTATCTTTATCTAGGCCGTTCATGGTGTGATTGTCCCAGGGAAGGTTGCACCTGTCACCGCAATTTTCGCAATTTGAGCATCGAGCATTTGCTGATGATCAAATATGGATCAATGTGCCCCATCACCGATCAGGGAGAATGGAGCCCAGGCGTTGGGATGCGCCCATGTGTCGGTATCACTGTCCGCGCTCTTGTCGTTGCGGATCTCGCGCATGGCTTGCTGAAATGACTGGGCCCTTGATTGCTGTGGATTGTCCTTTGCGATCGAAATGATGCGAACGGTAAGCTTGGCCGCGACGTCATCCCGCACTGGCCAATGCGACGCCAGCAGGTTCTTCGCTCCGGCATAGAAGAATGAACGCGCCAGGCCTGACAAGCCCGGAGCGCCTTCACTGCCATCGCCCGCCGCTGTATTGCAGGCCGACAATATGACCCAGTCGGCATTTAACTTGAGCGCCGATATTTCCGAAGCGCTCAGATAGCCATCATCGCTCTCGCTGGCCTGGGACGGCGGGGTCAATACAATCCCCGGTTCTGCTATCCCGCCAATGTCGCCTGCAAGCAGGCCGTGGGTGGCAAATACGATGATATTGGCATCAAGATTTGCGGTGCGAATGAAATGTTCGGTCGCTTTCTCGGCCAGATAGAGCGCGTCGGCTGGCTTGCCAAATTCTTCCCACATCGCGGTCAACTCAGTTGCTGTTCCCGGGAGCCGCGCCATTCGCATGAGCTGGGATATATTGGCAATATTTGCCTCGCCAGCTGCCGGAACAGTGTCAAACAGGCTCTTGAAAGTGCCGCTGCTGCCCGGGATACTATCCTTTGAACGACTGCCGCGGGTGTGAGACCGGCCGCTCAAAACCGGATCGCCAATGCCCATAAAGGATAGATCGTCGCCTTGTCCCGCTGCCGTTCGATATTTGCGCAGAAATTCCAGTGACTGGAGCGTCGGGATCAGAATCAGCGCATGGGCATCGGCAAACCATCTGGCAGAGCGGAGCACATCCGGGTCGCCGTTGTCACCCGCGGGCACTCCGCTTGCCAGCATTCCAAAGGGCATGCTGGAGAGTGATCCACTGGCCGAAATAAACAGATGTTTCTTGCCCTTCAGTCCTTCGGCAATCGGCGCAATCAGTTCCCGGTAAAGCGCATAGGACGTGTCAAAGGCGAACGGATAGGCACCCTGGCCCTCATCGGTCCACTCCGCTGATTCCGCAGCACTGACATCCACATGTGCCCCAACATCCCAAAACAGCCGCTTGACTGCGGCATCAATTTTGTCGCTGGCCCAGTCGGAGCGGACCCAGCGCAAACCTTCATCTGATACCAGCATGATATGCGTACCCGATCGCGTTGGCACTACCATCAATGCGGCCTCGTCTGATGCCAGAACCTCTTGCGCCGCAGAGAGCGCCAGCGCTTCGGGACGGATCAAGGAAAAATATTCTGGCGCCTCTTTCTGAAGCCGATCATCAATCGCCTTCATCCGCCGTTTCAGCCCTGCCAGTTCTATTCGCAAATTGTTGCGCCTGTCATCAATGACTGCGCCGCTCTCGCCCAGGGTCTTGATCAGGGCCTTGTCGGTCGCCAGCCATTGTTGCGACAAATTCTCCCGTTCAACCGCCAGCGGTTCCAGGGGCCCCGCGGCCTTGCGGGCCACATTTGCTGCAATTGCCTTGCCCGCCGCGCCCGCCAATGCGTCCTGCAGTGCGAGCAGGACTTCTTCGCGCAATGCGGCATCCTGAGCAGAAGCAAGTGGTTTTGCGCCGGCTGCTCGGGCCTCTGCAGCCAACCCCGGCCCTCGCGCCCATGCCGCATTGGCAAAGAGCCGGAACTGATCCGATTGACTTTTTTCTGCGCGTCCCAGCTGGGCTTCTTCGCTGGGGGTGAATCCGGCGACTGCGCGGACAGCGCGAATATCCGTTAAAAGGGAACGCGCCGGGGCCACCGCCAAATGCGACCGGGAGGGCAGTGCAAGACGGACATGAGCGAGATTGGCTTTGGCAATTGTTGTTTCAGGGTGGTTTTCACCCAGCAGCTTGCGCCTTAGCTCCAGTGTCTCGGCATAAAGCGGTTCCGCTTCACTGGACCGGCCCAATATAGTCAGAATATAGGCATAATTATTCATGCTGATCAATGTGTCTGGATGGTGCCTGCCCAGCACCTCCTGCCTCAGGCGAAGGACCTCCGCGTAGAGCGGTTCGGCTTCGCCAGCACGGCCCAATTCCTTCAGCACACCGGCATAGTTGCTCTGGCTGGTGATTGTCGAAGGATGACGCGTACCCAATATCTCCCGGTTGAGCCGCAGGGCTTCCGCATAACGCGGCTCGGCCTCCTTGGCGCGGTCCAATTTTTCCAGCACCAACGCATAGTTGTTCAGACTGATCAGCGTGTCGGGATGGTTCGGGCCTTGTACCTCTCGCCGCAGCCGCAATGCTTCGGCATGCGGCGGTTCGGCCTCACGGGCGCGGCCCAGATTGTCCAGCACAGAAGCATAATTGTTCAAGCTCTTCAACGTATCGGGATGTTTTGCACCGAGCACTTCCCGGTTGAGCCGCAGGGCTTCGGCAAAAAGCGGCTCGGCCTCATTGGCGCGGCCCAGATTTTCCAGCAGCAACGCATAATTATTCAGACTGGTCAGCGTACTGGGGTGGTTTTCGCCCAGTATTTCGCGTTTCAGCCGCAACGCTTCGGCTTGCAAAGCTTCCGCTTCGCTGGCCCGGCCCATTTCATCCAGCACAAATGCATGGTTGCCCAGGCTGGACAGCGTATCGGGATGTCTGTCACCAAGCACCTCGCGATTGAGCCGCACGGCTTTGGCATAGAGTGGTTCCGCCTCGCCGGCGCGGCCCAGATTTTCCAGCACGCCAGCATAGTTGTTCAGGCTGGTGATCGTGGACGGATGTTTTTCACCCACTGTTTCCCGATTGAGCCGCAGAGCCTCCGCATAAAGCGGTTCGGCCTCCGCAGAGCGGCCCAGATTTTCCAGCACCAAAGCATAGTTGTTCAGGCTGATCAGGGTAAGGGGATGCACCGGGCCCAGCAGCTCCCGCCGCAGCTGCAGCGCTTCGGCCAAAAGCGGTTCGGCATCGCTGAAGCGCCCCAAAGCCTTCAGGATACTGGCATAGTTGATCAGACTGTCGAGCGTGTCAGGATGTTTTTCGCCAAGAATTTCCCGCGTCAAATTCAATTCAATGGCAAAAAGTGATTCTGCCTCCCGCAATTTACCCGCGTCGACCAGATCATTTCCGTCCTGCCACAGCTGATCCGCGCGTTGCAGCTTCTCGGTGTCCGCCAGTGAACGCGTTGCCTCCGCCTCGGCAGAAATATTCTGCGCCATTGCCGCTGCCGGAAACAGCCCAACAGCGGCAAATATGAGCAATAATCTGTAGTTTTTTTTAACCCGGCGGACGATTTTCAGACGCGGTTTGCCGTTCTGGTGGAAAGTAGTCGCAATGAATTTGGACAATAATTTCGCCTTGTTTATATGCCGGCAGGCTTCGCAGGTTGAGCAACATAGTCAAGCTCCTTGGCCCGGACTGTGGTGATGCAGGCGGGGAAAATCTCTCGCCACAGTCGGGCTGGTGCAGTCCGCTTTTGCAGACAAGAAGCGCAAGGCCGACTTTGCAATGGGGCCAAAGCCGACCGCCGGGACTATGATCTTGGCACCACCGAACATCGCCGCCTGACGATTTTGATGGGCGCTGACCATGAATTGACCGCGTCGACATTCGAATAATGTGTTTGTTTTTGTCCGACGAAGTTATTTATCGATTTAAAAATCTAAATAAATATAGAATAATTCGGATATATTATATTTATAATGTGGATTTAATATTTAGAATTATGCGCATATATTTTGCCAGATGCTGCGACAATTAATAGCTGGTGCAAAAGTTTCGAATATGTCATCCCGCCGCCGCGCACAGATTTTCTTGCCCTTGTCCACAGCGGTATCAGAACATCATTCTAACCGCGCAAGGGGAGCCATCATCATGTCCGTCAAAAATTCACTGTGCCTTGTCGTTTCGCTACTCGCACTCAGCGCATGCGGCTCGGCAGATGCAGATCAATCGGAAAGCCCGGCGATCGTGACACCAGCAACCGGTGATGAGGCGGCAGCGGTAGAGGCTTCTCCGCAATCCACTGTCGCCGATGATGTCGCAGCCGTTGCCGTTGATGAAGTTGCGCCAACGGCCAAGCCAGCTCCCATCGTCGCAGCCAAGGAAAAAGCGCCGAGCGGCAAGAAAGCAAAATGCAAAATAACGTCCGGCGGCGAAGTGCTGAAGGGGCCGTGCCTGTTTGAGTCAGGAGAAGGTGGCTCTTTCTATGTCGAGACCGATGCCATCCCTGGATTGAGAGACCAGATAGATAGCATCAGTGTAACAATTATCGAAAAAGGCGCAGCCGAAGTCAGGGGCCTGACCAAGGATGGGATCAATTCGCGATGGGGCGCCGCACAAAGGTCGACGACCGACAAGGCCTGCTGGACCGGATCAGATTTTGAAGTCTGCGCTTATTAGGCCCGGGATCAGGCCGGGGTCCAAGTCGGTTCTCGCCAGAGGTTAACGCTTCGCAGCGACTGTCCCCGTTGCGACGTTTACCGTCAGCAGGAGCGGCCTTCCCGGGACGCCATTGCCATCAATGTCCAAGTCTATGACCGGAACGGATAATTGGAGACCTGTCTTGGGATCATAGGATGATTCGGTTGCATCAACATCAAGATTGTAGAAACGCGCCACCAGCTTGCACAGCCGCTCGCCAAGATGACTCACCGGATCGGGGAGCAGAACGACAAGGCCCGTGGCGCTAGCGGCTGGCTCTATGAGATCGACCAGCATGACTTGCACCCGATTGTCGTAAAAACTGCGAATGCCGTCGCCTTCAGCCGTGACCATCAAGGAGGAAATTCCAACCATATCATGGCATTCTTCAACCGGGATTGCGGTCATTTCCTCGGCGAGGCAGGCGGTCCCGACGTTTAGAGACGCGGCGAATAGGATCATCCTGGCAGCTTTAAACAAAATATTTTCCTTCAAACACTCGGCAGACCGGTTGCCGGCCCTTGGCCTATGCCATCGCCCCACTATTAGCAACGCCGCCATGGGGAGGACTGGGCTACCAATATTGTCGGGGTCGCCGTCGTTCGCCTTTGTTTGGTATTTCATCCTATGCGATCAATGCGGCGCCATGGGCGCACGCACGGCTTTGGGCCGGGGCTCTCCCGCCACCACAATGAAAAGGGAAGGGGATAGCCTTTGCGCCGAACTATGTTAGGTGCTGCTTTTTACAGGCCATTGTTTTTGAGGATCATTCATGAAAAATTTCTTGTACGGCGGCCTGATTGCCGCATCTCTCGCATTTGCAGCTGCAACACCCGCCAAAGCGGAATTGCAGAGTGATCCGGAACGGGACGCCGACTGCACGATCTCGCTGATGTTGCTCATGGCACAAGTCGAAGAGGCCGGGGGCGAACAGGATCCCATCTTTACGATAACCATGTATTATTTTGGACGCCTGGGCGGAGAATGGCGGGCGAATGAGGCCTATTTGACTTCGCGCATGGACCGGTTTGTTGCCGAACCGGAATTTTATCTGGAGAAATCCCAGCAATGCGCAACTGACTTTGAAGCCGAAGCGGAGACATTGGGCGAATTTGGAACTTCGTTGGCGAAGTAAAGGGTCGGGCTGGTCTTCAGCTCAGGACCTCGATCAGATCACGCGAAGCCGCGAAGCCGCGAAGCCGCAATATACTGTCTTCGTCATCCTGAACTTGATTCAGGATCCACTTCTCCTCTCTCGCAGCCTGTGATTGAGGCGCAATGGATGCTGAGCCGAAGGCCACCGCTAGGCAACCAAGTTCAGCATGACGAAAGGGATGAGCAGAGTTATCCCGTCGTACGGCCGCATTCGCAGAAAATGACGCCGCGCTGATCCGCACCGCGCTGAACGATGCCGCGCGGGCCATCCCCGCTCCATCTATTGACCTGATAGCGAATCCCCGCTAAGGGCCGCGCTTCCGCTACATCGGGCTCTGCTCGACGCTGCAGAAAACTTACATAGGCAAAACACTTGCCGCTATTTTGGGCGGTGAGAGTAACCCCTGCATTTTGCAGGATAATCTACTATAAGGTGAAGACTTTATGCCAACGATCAACCAGCTCGTCCGTAAAGGGCGAGTGCCCCAGAAGACGAAGTCCAAGGTGCCAGCCATGGAAGCCAACCCGCAGAAACGCGGCGTTTGTACCCGTGTCTACACAACGACTCCAAAGAAACCAAACTCCGCTCTGCGTAAAGTTGCCAAGGTTCGCCTGACCAACCAGCGCGAGGTCATCAGCTATATCCCCGGTGAAGGTCATAACCTTCAGGAACATAGTGTTGTGCTGATCCGCGGCGGCCGTGTTCGCGATCTTCCCGGTGTGCGTTATCACGTACTGCGCGGCGTTCTCGATACGCAGGGCGTAAAAGACCGCAAGCAGAGCCGCTCGAAATATGGCGCCAAGCGTCCTAAATAGTTTCAGTTTCGGAGTTATAAGATATGTCACGTCGTCGTCGTCCCGAAAAGCGGGTCATTTTACCCGATCCAAAATTCAAGGATCTGATCCTTTCGAAATTCATGAACAACCTGATGATGGATGGTAAGAAATCCACCGCAGAGCGCATCGTATATGGTGCCTTTGACAGCGTTGAAGCCAAAGCGAAGAAAGATCCTTTGCAGCTGTTTCATGATGCTCTCAACAATATCAAGCCGGGCATTGAAGTTCGCAGCCGCCGTGTTGGTGGTGCGACCTATCAGGTTCCCGTCGAGGTGCGTCCCGAACGCGCGCAGGCTCTGGCAATTCGCTGGATGATTTCTGCCGCTCGCGGTCGCAGCGAAACCACAATGGCCGCTCGCCTGTCGGGAGAAATTCTCGATGCGTCGAACAACCGCGGCAATGCGGTGAAGAAGCGGGAAGATGCGCACAAGATGGCGGAAGCCAACCGCGCATTCGCCCACTACCGCTGGTAGAAACACTATATTCGCCATTGCGGCGACCTTGCGGGTAACCGCCGGGTCGCCGACATGGTATAAGACCGATAGATTCAACCATCACAGGGCTGGCATTGTTCAGCCCATTTCACTATAGGGCAGCCAGAATTTGGTTCCCCACATATCGGAGTACAGACTATGGCACGCAGCCATCCGCTCAAATATTATCGCAATATCGGCATTATGGCCCATATTGATGCCGGTAAAACGACGACCACGGAACGTATCCTATATTATACCGGCAAGTCCTATAAAATTGGCGAAGTGCATGATGGCGCGGCGACAATGGACTGGATGGAGCAGGAGCAAGAGCGGGGTATTACGATTACCTCTGCTGCGACCACCTGTTTCTGGAATGCCGATGACCGCAATGGTCCCGAGCACCGGATCAATATCATTGATACGCCTGGCCACGTTGACTTCACCATTGAAGTTGAACGCTCGCTGCGTGTGCTCGATGGTGCGGTAGCCTGTTTTGATGGCGTTGCCGGCGTTGAGCCACAGTCTGAAACCGTATGGCGTCAGGCAGACAAATATAAAGTGCCGCGGATGTGTTTCATTAACAAGCTCGACCGCACCGGCGCCAACTTTAAATTCTGCGTCGATTCGATCATTGAGCGTCTGGGCGCAACGCCTGCCGTGCTCTATTTGCCAATCGGCATCGAAGCGAGCCTGACCGGTCTGGTCGACCTTGTGAATCAGCGTTCGATCACCTGGAAGAACGAAGATCTGGGTGCTGAATATACTTATGGTGAAATTCCTGCGGATATGGCTGACGAAGCGGCTGAATATCGCACCAAGCTTATCGAGCTTGCTGTCGAGCAGGACGATGACGTCATGGAGCAATATCTCGAAGGCAACGAGCCTGATGCTGCGACTTTGAAATCGTTGATCCGCAAGGGCACGCTGAATCAGAGTTTCGTACCAGTGCTTTGCGGCTCTGCGTTCAAGAACAAGGGCGTTCAGCCTTTGCTCGACGCGGTTGTCGATTATATGCCAAGCCCGCTCGACGTTCCCGCCATCAAGGGCGTGAAGCTCGACGGCGAAACCGAAGATAGCCGCCCATCATCCGATGAAGCGCCATTCTCCGCGCTGGCCTTCAAGGTCATGAACGATCCGTTCGTGGGTACGCTGACCTTCTGCCGCATCTATTCCGGCAAGCTGGAAAAAGGCACGTTGCTGAATTCGGTTAAGGACAAGAAAGAAAAAGTCGGACGTATCCTCGAGATGCACTCCAATGATCGCAAGGACATTGACGAGGCATTTGCAGGCGACATCGTTGCTCTGGCGGGTATGAAAACCACCACCACCGGTGATACGCTTTGTGATCTGGAAAATCCGATCATCCTCGAGCGGATGGAATTCCCTGAGCCGGTTATCGAGCTGAGCGTTGAACCAAAGACCAAGGCTGACCAAGAAAAAATGGGCGTTGCCTTGCATCGTCTGGCGGCTGAAGATCCTTCCTTCCGGGTGTCGACTGATCACGAATCGGGTCAGACGATCATCAAGGGCATGGGCGAGCTTCACCTCGACATTCTGGTCGACCGGATGAAGCGCGAATTCAAGGTCGAAGCCAATGTTGGCGCGCCGCAGGTGGCGTATCGCGAATCACTCGGCAAGGCTGTCGAAGTTGATTACACGCATAAAAAGCAGTCCGGCGGTTCCGGTCAGTTTGCGCGTATCAAATTCGAAGTCACTCCGGGCGAACGTGGCGCTGGCATTACTTTCAGCGATGAAATCAAGGGCGGTAATATTCCGAAAGAATATATCCCTTCTATTGAAAAAGGCATGCGCGAGACGGCTGAAACCGGTTCGTTGATCGGCTTCCCGATTATCGATTTTGACATTCGCGTCTATGACGGCGCCTATCATGATGTAGATAGTTCGGCTCTGGCATTTGAAATCGCCGGTCGCGCAGCGATGCGCGAAGCGGCACAGAAATCCGGCATCAAGCTGCTTGAACCAATCATGAAAGTTGAAGTGGTGACACCGGAAGACTATCTTGGTGATGTGATCGGCGATCTCAACTCCCGCCGTGGCCAGATCCAAGGTACTGATACGCGCGGTAATGCCCAGGCTGTGAACGCCATGGTGCCGCTGGCCAATATGTTCGGTTATGTGAACGAGCTGCGTTCCTTCAGTCAGGGACGTGCGCAATATTCGATGCAATTCTCTCATTATGAGGAAGTGCCGAGCAATGTGGCTGAAGAGATCAAGGAGAAAATGGCCTAACAGCCACTCCTTTTCGAGGTAACGCGCTTTCCTTTTGCGCGGGTCTGACGGGAAATCCGCCAGACCGGCAAAAGGGTGTTGACAGAATTAGAGAGTCTCGCCAAAGCGCGGCGCAGACTATCAAGACGATAGAAAATCAGAGGTAAAATAAAATGGCTAAAGAGAAGTTTGAGCGCAATAAGCCGCATTGCAACATCGGAACCATCGGTCATGTTGACCATGGCAAAACGACGTTGACTGCGGCGATCACCAAAGTGCTTGCTGAAACCACTGGCGGTAAAGCTGTGGACTTTGCAAATATCGACAAGGCGCCTGAAGAGCGTGAGCGCGGCATCACCATTTCAACGGCCCACGTTGAATATGAAACCGAAGCTCGCCATTATGCGCACGTCGATTGCCCAGGCCATGCCGATTATGTGAAAAACATGATCACTGGTGCTGCTCAGATGGATGGTGCCATTCTTGTGGTTAACGCTGCAGACGGCCCAATGCCACAGACCCGCGAGCACATCCTGCTCGCTCGTCAGGTTGGTGTGCCGGCTCTGGTCGTGTTCATGAACAAGGTTGATCAGGTCGATGATGACGAGCTGCTCGAACTGGTTGAAATGGAAATCCGCGAACTGCTGTCCTATTATGACTTTGATGGCGACGCCATTCCCGTCATATCCGGTTCTGCCTTGGCTGCGCTCGAAGGCCGCGACGACGAAATCGGCAAGAACAAGATTCTTGAACTGATGAAAGCGGTCGACGAAGCCATTCCTCAGCCAGAACGTCCAGTTGATCTTCCATTCCTGATGCCAATCGAAGACGTGTTCTCGATTTCGGGTCGCGGTACGGTTGTTACCGGTCGTGTTGAAAGCGGCATCGTCAATGTTGGTGATGAATGCGAAATCGTTGGTATCAAGGATACCACGAAGACCACCGTTACCGGCGTGGAAATGTTCCGCAAGCTGCTCGACTCCGGTCGCGCTGGCGACAACATCGGCGCACTGATCCGCGGCGTTGACCGTGAAGCGGTTGAGCGCGGCCAGGTTCTCTGCAAGCCAGGCTCGATCACGCCGCACACCGAATTTTCGGCTGAAGTGTACGTGCTGTCAAAAGACGAAGGAGGCCGTCATACGCCTTTCTTTGCCAACTATCGTCCGCAGTTCTACTTCCGTACGACCGACGTAACCGGCGAAGTGATCCTTCCTGAAGGCACTGAAATGGTTATGCCTGGTGACAACGTCACCATTGGTGTGAAACTGATTGCTCCAATCGCCATGGATCCAGGTCTCCGCTTCGCTATTCGCGAAGGTGGACGGACCGTTGGATCAGGGGTTGTCAGCAGCGTAACAAAGTAATATAGAAACGCCTCGCTGCCCGGATCGGTGATTCGGGCAGCCAGTTTTTTCGCCGCTCCGGCCTTTTCGTCAGAAAATCGGGGCGGTTTATTTTTGGCTCTTTGACATTGGTAACAGGTACATGGAAACGCAGAATATCCGCATCCGCTTGAAGGCATTCGACCATCGGGTTCTTGATCAGGCAACTGGTGATATCGCTGACACTGCACGCCGCACTGGCGCGCTCATCCGTGGACCGATACCATTGCCAACGCACATCGAAAAATTCACCGTAAACCGCGGGCCTCACGTTGATAAAAAGTCTCGTGAGCAGTTCGAGGTACGGACCTATAAAAGGTTGCTCGATATCGTGCAGCCTACGCCGCAGACGGTCGATGCTTTGATGAAGCTTGACCTTGCTGCTGGTGTGAATGTCGAAATCAAGCTGGCCTGAGCCAATTGATTAGCGATGCCCGCCCAGGCGGGGATCCAGACGAACGACAGGATACCGCCGGTTTTCACCGGGCAGCGTCCTCCGTCTTGTTCCGAAATTTTCGGAACTATTACAGCCCGGACGGGGTGACGCATGACAATTTGGGCTGGCAAGCCGGACGAAATGGTTCGTTCGGCCTCTGTGAAGGAGATTGATCGTGCGTACAGGCGTGATCGCGAAAAAAATGGGGATGACCCGCTTGTTCCAGGAAGATGGTCGGCATGTGCCGGTTACCGTTCTTTCCCTGGAAGAATGTCAGGTTGTTGGCGCTCGTAATCAAGAACGTGATGGCTATTTTGCTGTCCAGCTTGGTGCAGGCCCCCGCAAAGCGAAAAATGTTAACAAGCCGCAGCGTGGAGCTTTTGCCAAGGCAGAAGTTGAACCAAAAGCGCGTGTTGCCGAATTCCGGGTTGATAGCGAAGATGCTTTGCTCCCCATCGGCGCTACCGTAACTGCTGACCATTTCATTGCCGGCCAGATGGTCGATATCCAGGGTGTTACCCAGGGTAAGGGCTTTGCTGGTGCGATGAAGCGTTGGGGTTTCGGCGGTATGCGCGCAACTCACGGTGTTTCCATCTCTCACCGTGCCCATGGTTCCACTGGTCAAAACCAGGATCCAGGCAAGGTTTTCAAGGGCAAGAAGATGGCCGGCCATATGGGTTCGAAAAACCGCACCCAGCAAAATCTGGAAATCGTCCGCACAGACGCCGATCGCGGTTTGATCTTTGTGCGTGGCAGCGTTCCCGGTTCAAAAGGTGGCTGGCTTCTCGTTAAAGATGCAGTGAAAACCGCTCTGCCCGAGGGCGTTCCATTCCCGGGTGCCCTGCGCCGCAATGCGGATGAAACGGCAACGGAAGAAGCACCGGCAGGCATGATCGAAGCGGATGCAGAGATCGAAACGCCGGTTGGTCCAACCCATGCAGAAGTAGCCGAAGCGGCTGCAAAGCCAGCTGGCAAATTGGACGAAAAGTCTGATGCAGCAGATGACGCAGGGAAGGAGGGCTAAGCCATGAAATTGAAAGTGATAACCCTCGACGCGAAAGCCAAGGGCGACATCGAATTGAACGATGACGTGTTCGGTATCGAAGCGCGTGCAGATATTCTTCACCGTGTCGTCAACTGGCAGCGCGAAAAAGCACGTGGAACGGCTCGTCCGACCCGCGAGCGTTCGGACGTTGCTCGTACCGGCAAGAAATACGGCAATCAAAAAGGCGGCGGTACAGCTCGTCATGGCGATCGCCGTGCTCCGATCTTCATTGGTGGTGGTAAAGCCCACGGTGCCCGCAAGCGTGATTTCAACCCTTCGCTGAACAAGAAAGTTCGCGCTCTGGGTCTGAAAATGGCGCTGAGCGACAAGGTCAAAAATGAAAAGTTGATCGTGCTTGAAAATATTGATCTGAAGGAAGCCAAGACACAAGCGCTTCTGGCCCAGATTGCAAAGCTCGGTTTTGGCCGGACGGCGCTGATCATGGACGGCGATGTGATAAACGAGGCTTTCTCGAAAGCTTCGAACAACATTCCTCTCGTCAACGTGATGCCAGCTGCTGGTGCCAATGTTTATGACATTTTGAACCATGAAACCCTGGTGCTGACGCGCGCAGCGGTAGAAAAGCTGGAGGCGCGCTTCAATGGCTAAAAAAGAAGCAGTCGATATTCGTCACTATGACGTAATTGTCGGCCCGCATATCACCGAAAAATCGACTTTGCTCAGCGAGCATAATGCTGTGGTGTTCAAAGTTGCGAACACCGCAACAAAGCCGCAGATCAAAGCCGCCATCGAGGCGTTGTTTGATGTTAAAGTCAAGAACGTCAACACGCTGGTGCAAAAGGGCAAGACCAAAAAGTGGAAGGGTCGCCCTTACACACGCAACGACATCAAGAAGGCTGTTGTCACTTTGGCCGAAGGCCAGACCATTGACATCACCACGGGAGTTTAAGGGCACATGGCATTAAAATCCTATAAACCGACAAGCCCCGCCCGGCGTGGTCTTATCCTGGTCGACAAGAGCGGCCTTTGGAAAGGCAAGCCTGTCAAAAAGCTTGTCGAAGGCAAGAACAAGACTGGCGGCCGGAACAACAAGGGCCATGTGACATCGCGCGGCATCGCCGGTGGTCACAAGCAAAAATATCGTCTCGTCGATTTCAAGCGGCGCAAGTGGGATATGGCTGCGACGGTTGAACGGCTCGAATATGATCCGAACCGCACCGCCTTTATCGCACTTATCAAATATGAAGACGGAGAACTGGCCTATATCATTGCACCGCAGCGTCTCGACGTTGGCGACAGCGTGATCGCGGGTCAAAAGACCGACGTGAAGCCTGGCAACGCGATGCTCCTGTCGCAGATGCCGGTTGGTACGATCGTTCACAATGTCGAAATGAAGCCAGGCAAGGGCGGTCAGATCGCTCGCTCTGCTGGTGCTTATGTTCAGATTGTTGGTCGTGACCGCGGTATGATTATTGTTCGCCTGAAAAGCGGCGAGCAACGTTATCTGCGCGCCGATTGCATGGCAACCGTTGGTGCGGTTTCCAATCCGGACAATTCGAACCAGAATTTCGGCAAGGCAGGCCGCACCCGTTGGAAAGGACGTCGTCCTCTTACTCGCGGTGTTGCGAAAAACCCAGTCGATCACCCGCATGGTGGTGGTGAAGGTCGTACTTCCGGTGGCCGTCATCCAGTGACGCCATGGGGCAAGCCAACCAAGGGTGCTCGTACCCGTAGTAATAAATCGACTGACAAGATGATCATCCGGTCGCGTCACGCGAAGAAGAAGAGGTAAGCATGGCTCGTTCCATCAAAAAAGGTCCATTTGTTGACCTCCACCTGCTGAAAAAAGCGCAGACTGCGCAGGAAAACAGTGTGCGTACGCCGATCAAGACCTGGTCGCGTCGTTCCACCGTATTGCCTGACTTCGTCGGCCTGACCTTCAGTGTTTATAATGGCATGAAATTTATCCCGGTTTCGGTGAATGAAGACATGGTCGGTCACAAGCTTGGTGAGTTCGCGCCGACGCGCAGCTTTTACGGCCATGGCGCTGACAAAAAAGGCAAGAAATAATGGGTAAGGCATCATCACCCCGCCGTGTTGGCGACAATGAAGCTTTGGCTGTCGGCAATTCCATCCGTGGATCTGCCCAGAAGCTCAACTTGGTTGCACAACTGATCCGTGGCAAGAAAGCGGAAGACGCTTTGAACATCCTGTCCTTCTCGAAAAAGTCGATGGCAAAGGATGTCAGCAAGGTTCTCGCTTCAGCAATCGCCAATGCCGAGAATAATCATAATCTGGATGTTGACGCTTTGATCGTTCATGAAGCGAGCGTCGGCAAGTCAATCACGATGAAGCGCTGGAAAGCGCGTGCTCGTGGTCGTTCAGCCAAGATTATCAAGCCATTTAGCCGCGTTCGCATTGTCGTGCGCGAGCATGAAGAGGAAGAGGCGTAACCATGGGTCAAAAGAGTAATCCTATCGGGCTTCGCCTGCAGATCAACCGGACCTGGGACTCTCGCTGGTATGCGGAAGGTTCCAATTATGGCGATCTCTTGATGGAAGACATCAAGATGCGCAAATATATCTTTGCTAGCCTGCCGCAGGCTGCGATTTCAAAGGTCGTGATCGAACGTCCGGCCAAGACTTGCCGCATTTCGATCTATGCTGCACGTCCAGGCGTCATCATCGGCAAGAAAGGCGCGGATATCGAAAAGCTGCGTCGCAAGCTGAGCGACATGTCGTCCGGTGACGTCTCCTTGAACATCGTCGAAATCCGCAAGCCGGAAGTCGACGCGAAGCTGGTAGCGCAGGGCATCGGTGATCAGCTGATCCGCCGTGTGGCTTTCCGTCGCGCCATGAAGCGCGCGGTTCAGTCCGCTCTCCGTTTGGGCGCTGAAGGTATTAAAATTGTTTGTGGTGGCCGTTTGGGCGGCGCGGAAATCGCGCGGGTTGAATGGTATCGTGAAGGCCGCGTGCCGCTTCATACGCTGCGCGCCAATATTGACTATGCCGAGTTTGAAGCGCTTACTGCTTATGGCATTATCGGTATCAAGGTCTGGATTTTCAAAGGCGAGATATTGGGTCACGATCCAATGGCTCAGGATCGGCTGAATGTGGAAGCGCAAACTTCCGGCGTCCGCCCGCAGCACCAACGTTGATTTTTGAGGAATAGGTAGAGCATCATGCTGCAACCCAAGAAACATAAGTTCCGTAAGGCTTTCAAAGGCCGGATTAAAGGAAAAGCGCCAGGCGGCTCTAGCCTGAATTTCGGCAGCTATGGCCTGAAAGCCATGGAGCCTGACCGGATTACTGCGCGTCAGATCGAAGCGGCTCGCCGTGCGATCACGCGTCACATCAAGCGTCAGGGCCGGTTGTGGATCCGGATTTTCCCGGATGTGCCAGTATCCAAAAAACCTGCCGAAGTTCGTCAGGGTAAGGGTAAGGGCTCCGTAGAATATTGGGCTGCTCGGGTAAAACCAGGCCGGATACTGTTCGAACTGGACGGCGTTCCCGGACCGATTGCAGCGATCGCTTTCGAGCGGGCAGCGATGAAGCTCCCGATCAAGACAAAGGTTGTGGCCCGCCTCGGCGATACGTCACATCTGGAAGGTTAAGCTAGATGAGCATGAAAACAGAAGATTTGCGGACCAAAACCGACGATCAGCTCGAGACCGAACTGGGCGAACTGAAGCGCGAGGCATTTAACCTGCGTTTTCAGGCTGCGACCAATCAGCTCGAAAAACCAAGCCGGACGCGGGAAGTGCGTCGCACGATCGCCCGGATCAAAACATTGCAGGCCGAGCGTTCGAACGCGGCTCCCGCAGAAGCTAAGGCGTAAGGAACCGATATGCCAAAACGTATTCTCACCGGCACGGTTGTGTCAGACAAGGGCGACAAGACTGTTGTCGTCAATGTCGAACGCAAGGTGAAGCATCCGCTTTACGGAAAAATCATCCGGCGCTCGAAGAAATATCATGCGCATGATGAGAACAATGAAATTAGCACGGGTGAAATCGTGCGCATCGAAGAAACGCGTCCGATTTCCAAGTTGAAGACCTGGAAAGTATTGGAGCGGGTCGGTGCAGCAGCCGGTTTGGCAACACCGACGGTAGGCGAGATTACGGCAAGTGATCCGAAGGACGAAAAGATCAAGGCGCCCGTGAAGCCAATCGTTGAGCCAGTGGTCGAAGCTACGCCAACTGGCGAATAAGTTTAGAATATCCCGGATCTGCCGGGGTGACGAAGTAGGAAACGCCCGGTTTACCGGGTTTATGAAGAAGGAATTGGATCCATGATCCAGATGCAATCGAACCTGGAGGTCGCTGACAATAGCGGCGCCAAACGTGTGCAGTGCATCAAGGTGCTGGGCGGCTCGAAGCGTCGCTTTGCCGGCGTCGGCGACATCATTGTCGTGTCGATCAAGGAAGCAGCACCGCGCGGCAAGGTCAAGAAGGGCGACGTTCACCGGGCGGTGATCGTGCGTACCAAGAAAGACATTCGCCGCAAGGACGGATCGGTCATTCGGTTCGACAGCAATGCTGCGGTTCTGGTCAACAACAACCAGGAGCCTATTGGCACCCGTATTTTTGGCCCCGTGGTTCGTGAACTGCGTGCGAAAAAGCATATGAAAATCATCAGCCTTGCGCCGGAGGTAATCTAATCATGGCCAATGCAAAGATCAAAAAAGGCGATACCGTCGTGATCCTGTCCGGCAAGGACAAGGGCAAGTCGGGTGAAGTCACCAAAGTGATGCCGAAAGATGGCAAGTGCATCGTTTCCGGTGTGAATATTGCTATCCGCCACCGCAAACCGACCCAGGCAAACCCGCAGGGTGGCCTCGAGCGGCGCGAAGCGGCGATGCATATCAGCAAAGTGGCTCTGGCTGACCCGAAAGACGGCAAGCCGACACGGGTCCGATTTGAAAAGGCAGAAGACGGAAAGATGCAGCGTTTCGCTGTAAAGTCCGGGGAGAAAGTCGATGGCTGAAAAAAAATATATTCCGCGCATGCGCACAAAATATGACGACGAAATCGTCAAAGCGATGCAGGAAAAGTTCAACTATTCCAATCATATGGAAGTCCCGCGGATCAGCATGATCACCATTAACATGGGCGTGGGTGAAGGCAGTCAGGACAAGAAAAAAGTCGCGACTGCTGCTTCAGAAATGGAATTGATTGCCGGCCAGAAGCCAGTGATTACAAAGGCGAAAAACTCGATCGCGACGTTCAAACTGCGGGAAGGCATGCCGATCGGCTGTAAAGTCAATCTGCGCCGGGAACGGATGTACGAATTTATCGATCGGCTCGTGACAGTAGCAATGCCACGTATCCGGGATTTCAGGGGTCTGAATCCGAAAAGCTTTGACGGTCGCGGCAATTTCGCCATGGGCCTGAAAGAGCAGATCATTTTCCCCGAAATCGCCTATGACAATATCGACGTTGTTCGTGGCATGGACGTGATTGTGACGACTACTGCAAAGACAGACGATGAGGCGCGTGCGCTTCTGGCGTTATTTGGTTTCCCGTTCCCTAAAGAGGAACAATCGGAAGAAAAAGAAGCCGCGTGAGCGCGCTTCATTATACGGAAGGACGAGAACTTAAGTCATGGCGAAACTGAGTTCCATTAACAGAAACGAAAAACGCAAACGGATGGTGAAGAAATACGCCGGCCGTTATGCGAAACTGAAGGCGATGGCAGCAGATCAGTCTCTTGACGAGACCGAACGTCTGATGGCGCGCCTCAAAATGGCGGAAATACCGCGCAATGCGAATCCAACTCGCGTGCGCAACCGCTGTGAAACCACAGGACGGCCGCGCGGTTATTACCGCAAGTTCCGCCTGTGCCGCATCGAGCTACGGGACATGGCCAATAAAGGTCTGATCCCTGGCGTAACGAAATCAAGCTGGTAAGGGAGAGATAATATGGCTTTTACCGATCCCTTGGGTGACATGCTCACCCGTATCCGTAACGGACAACAGGCACGCAAAGACAGCGTCGTAACACCTGCGTCCAAATTGCGTGGTGCCGTCCTCGAAGTGTTGCAGCGCGAAGGTTATATTCGCGGCTACAGCGAAGAAGAGGTCAACAAGCACCCCGGTTTGCGGATTGAACTGAAATATTTTGAAGGCCAACCGGCAATTCGCCACGTGGCCCGTGTTTCAAAGCCTGGTCGTCGCGTCTATAGCGGGTCGGAAGATCTGCCACGGGTTCGCAACGGCTTGGGCATAACAATCGTATCGACGCCACAAGGTGTTCTCTCTGACGCAGAAGCGCGTCAGGCGAAGGTCGGCGGCGAAGTACTGGCTGAGGTATTTTAATCATGTCCCGTATTGGCAAAAAATCAGTGGCTATTCCTGACGGCGTCACTGCCGTAATGGAAGATGGTCTGGTCAAGGTTAAAGGACCAAAGGGCGAGCTTTCGACCCCGATGGTTGATGATCTGACTTATGAACTGGGCGACGGTGGTTTGCAGGTCAGGCCAGCAAACAGTTCCAGAACCGCTCGTGCATTCTGGGGAATGCAGCGTACATTGGTGCAGAATCTGGTTGACGGTGTCACCAGCGGCTTCACCAAGGTGCTGGAGATCAATGGTGTTGGTTATCGTGCCGCAGCTCAGGGGAAAAACCTCAATCTGCAGCTTGGTTACAGCCATGATGTGAACTTCGCGATCCCAGACGGTATCGAGATCAAGACTCCCGATCAGACTACGATCGAAATCACCGGCATGGACAAACAGCAAGTTGGCCAGGTCGCTGCCGAAATACGCCGCTGGCGCAAGCCCGAGCCGTATAAAGGCAAGGGTATTAAATATCGCGGCGAATATATTTTCCGCAAAGAAGGGAAGAAGAAATAAGCCATGGCGAACATTTCTCAGTTCAAACGGCGCCAGCAACGCGTACGCAGCAAATTGCGGAAGCGCGGGCTCTCAAAGCCTCGTTTGTCCGTGCATCGCACGAGCCGGCATATTTATGCGCAGGTTATCGACGATGCCGAGGGCAAAACGCTGGCTTCCGCTTCGACCATCGACAAGGCGTCTACAGTCAAGACCGGTGCGGATAGCAATGCCGCTGCCGATGTTGGCAAGCGCGTTGCCGAAGCTGCCAAGAAGGCAGGCGTTAAAGAAGTAATTTTTGACCGTGGCGGGTTCCTGTTTCACGGACGTGTGAAGGCTCTGGCCGACGCAGCACGTGAAGGCGGATTGGAGTTTTAATATGGCTGATGAAAAAACAACACCAGAAGGCGCGGCACAGCCGGGCACCACTGGCGAAGGCAATCAGCCGGTAGCAGCTATCGCACCCGAAGCCAAAACCGGTGCACCAGAACGTCCAGGACGCGGTGGAAATCGCGGCGGCGGCGGCGGCGGTCGTGATAACCGCGGTGGCGGCGGTCGTGACAACCGTGGCGGCGGGCGTAATAATCGCGGTGGCCGCGGTAACAATGATGGCGGCGAAGAGCTGATCGAGAAATTGGTCCACATCAACCGCGTTTCCAAGACTGTTAAGGGCGGCAAGCGCTTTGGTTTCGCTGCATTGGTAGTTGTTGGCGACGGCAAGGGCCGCGCTGGTTTCGGTAAGGGCAAGGCGCGCGAAGTGCCTGAAGCCATTACCAAAGCAACGGCTGCTGCAAAAAAATCGATGGTTCGCGTACCACTGCGTGACGGTCGGACCCTGCACCATGATGGCACTGGCCAATTTGGCGCTGGCAACGTGACCGTTCGTTCGGCACCTGCGGGTACTGGTATTATTGCCGGTGGTCCAATGCGTGCCGTATTCGAAAGTCTTGGCGTTTCTGACGTTGTGACCAAGTCGAATGGTACAGCCAATCCCTACAATATGATCCGCGCAACTTTTGCCGCACTGGCAGATCAGTCGAGCCCGAAATCCGTGTCCCAGCGGCGCGGCAAGAAAATCACTGACCTGCTTGCACGTGCTGGCGGTTCGTCTGCTGAAGTGGCAGCAGATGCCGCGGCAGTTACGGAGTAATTTTTGATGGCCAAAGTTAAAATCAAGCAGATTGGATCCCCGATCCGCCGTCCGGAAGTTCAGCGCAAAACGCTGATCGGTCTCGGTCTGAACAAGATGCACCGTATTTCCGAACTGGAAGATACAGCAGAAGTGCGCGGCATGATCCGTAAAGTACATCATCTGGTGGAAGTTCTTGAAGGGTAAAACCCGAGACTTCCGTGCGAATAAAAGCGAAAGCGAGTACAAGACATGAAATTAAACGAACTTAGAGACAATGAAGGCGCGCGCAAATCGCGCATGCGTGTTGGCCGGGGCATTGGCTCGGGCAAGGGCAAAACCGCCGGGCGTGGCCAAAAGGGTCAGAAATCCCGTTCCGGTGTAGCTATCAAAGGCTTTGAAGGCGGCCAGATGCCGCTTCACATGCGTCTCCCGAAACGTGGCTTTAACAACCCATTCGGCACTGACTATGCAGAAGTGAATTTGGGCATGATCCAGAAGTTCATCGACAGCAAAAGTCTCGATGGCAAAGGCACGATCGATCACGCGACTTTGAAAGCTGCTGGTCTGGCTCGTGGTGGCAAGGATGGCGTCCGTCTGCTTGCCAAGGGCGAGTTGACCACGAAAATCACGATCACCGTTGCCGGTGCTTCAAAAGCTGCTGTTGCAGCGGTCGAAAAGGCGGGCGGAACAGTTGAAATTCTTCCAGCGGGTGGCGAACGCCGACCAAAGGGCGAGAAAAAAGCTGTGGCTTCCAAGCCTGCGCGCGAGAAAAAAGCCTTGAACAAGGCGAAAAAGAACGATTGATCTTCAAGAGGCGCTAGTTTTAGCGCCTCTTTTTCTGGCCCCTTGTTTTTGATGCACTAACATCCGATATGGGGCGGGTTGCATTTCTGCAAATGCAGATATTCATCTCCGGAGATTGCAACGATACGCAATAGTTGGAGATGGGCCTCTGCCTCCGCAGGGGCGCGTTGCAAACTAATAGTGGGCAGGGAAGTCAAGCATGGCATCAAGAGCCGATCAGGTCGCAGCCAATCTAAGCCTGGCGAAATTTGGCGAAGCTACCGAATTGCGCAATCGCATCTGGTTTACACTCGGCGCGCTTATCATTTTTCGTCTCCTCAGTTTCGTTCCGCTGCCGGGCGTTGATCCGGTCGTTCTGGCTGATCTCTATGATCAGACCCGTGGCGGCGTTCTCGATATTTTTAATACATTTTCAGGCGGCTCGCTCGAACGGATGAGCCTGATTGCCTTGGGCGTCATGCCCTATATTACCGCGTCGATCGTGGTTCAGCTGGCTGCGGCGCTGTCGCCGACCTTGGCCGCGGTCAAAAAAGAAGGCGAATCGGGCCGCAAGAAACTCAATCAATATACCCGCTATGGCACGGTCGGCCTGACCGCCGTCCAGGGCTATTTCATTGCAGTGGGACTGGAAAGCTTCGCTTCCCAGTCCGGTTTGCAGGCGGTTGTTGAGCCCGGTTATATGTTCCGTGTTGGCGCGGTGATCAGTCTGGTTGGTGGAACTCTGTTCCTGATGTGGCTGGGTGAACAGATCACCAGCCGCGGCATCGGCAATGGTATCTCGCTGATCATCATGGCCGGCATTGTCGCCCAGATGCCGACCTTTGTTGGTAATTTGATGGAAGGCAGCCGCACCGGTTCGATCAGCGCGCTGACGATCGTTGGTCTGATTGTGATGGTGGCCGGACTGGTATTGTTCATCAGCTTCATGGAGCGCGCCCAACGAAGGGTGCTGATCCAATATCCGAAGCGTGCCACCCAGAATGGCGTGATGCAGGCAGATCGCAGTCATCTGCCGCTGAAGGTCAATACGGCAGGTGTAATCCCGCCGATTTTCGCTTCTTCGCTGCTGTTGATGCCCCTGACGGTGAGCCAATTTGCCGGCAATGCAACATCCGGAGAAACTATGTTCGGTGATTTCGTCATCATGCTGAACCAGTATCTCGCTCATGGTCAGCCGCTATATATGGCGCTGTACGCGTCGGGCATTGTCTTCTTCTGTTTCTTCTACACGGCGGTCGTGTTCAATCCGGAGGAAACAGCAGAGAATCTGAAGAAAAATGGTGGTTTCGTACCAGGCATCCGTCCGGGCAAGAACACGGCTGATTATCTGGATTATGTGCTGACCCGGATTACCGTGGTTGGCGCTGCCTATCTGGCCTTCGTCTGTGTGTTGCCGGAATATGTGATGGCCCAGACAAGTCTGCCGATCTTCTTCCTTGGCGGTACCAGCCTGCTGATCGTCGTCAACGTGACGGTTGATACCGTGACGCAGATCCAGAGCCATTTGTTGGCGCTGCAATATGGCGATTTGCTAAAGAAGGCCAAACTCAAGGGCGGACGACGCAAACGCTAAGATCCGAACACGCTAATTTGACACTAGAATCATTCCATCATCACGGGGGTAATCGTATGGACATCATCTTGTTGGGGCCACCAGGTGCCGGGAAGGGGACCCAAGCGGGCCGTCTGGAAGATGAGCATGGCATGGTCCAATTGTCGACGGGCGATATGCTCCGGGCAGCGGTAAAAGCTGGCACCGAAGTCGGCTTGAAAGCCAAGGCTTTGATGGACGCAGGGGAGCTGGTTCCCGATGACGTTGTGTCTGGCATTATCGGTGACAAGCTGGATGAGCTAGGCCCAGAAAAAGGCGTTATCTTTGACGGCTATCCGCGGACAGCCGCACAAGCAGCGTCGCTGGACGAGATATTGTCAGCCAGAAATCGCGTCCTTGCGCATGTGATCGAGCTTGCCGTTGATGAAGACGCGCTGGTTGAGCGGATCACTGGCCGGTTCACCTGCGGCAATTGCGGTGCAGGCTATCACGACACATTCAAACAGCCCGCCGTCGATGGCGTTTGCGATGTGTGCGGCAAAAGCGAATTCAAGCGCCGCCCGGATGACAATGAAGAAACCGTGCGCACGCGCATGAAAGAATATCGGGCGAAGACGGCGCCCATCCTGCCGATCTACGAAGCGCGCGGGATCGTGCGCAAGGTGAATGGCATGGGCAGCATGGCGGAAGTCAATGAAGCGATTGAGGCTGTGCTGGCGCTCTGAACAGATTTCACGGGAGACAAGGTCATGGCTAAGCTGGCATTCCGCGCAATATTGGCAATCGCAACGCTTTGCAGCATGTCCGCCGCGAATGGAGAAGTGACCAACACCGCCGACAATGGCTTTACCGTGCAGCACCAGAGAGTGATTTCCGCTGATAATGAAGCGGTCTGGAAGGCGATGATCGCGCCGTCGCGCTATTGGAATAGCGATCACAGCTGGACCGGTGATGCTGAAAATTTCTATCTCGTGCCGCAGGCCGGTGGCTGTTTTTGCGAGCTTATCCGGACGACGTCGGACGACAATATCAAATCGTCAGACGGCAGCGTTCAGCACATGCGGGTAATCTACGCGCACAACAACAAGATGCTCCGCATGTCCGGCGCGCTCGGCCCGCTCCAGGGTGAGGCGGTCATCGGCACGTTGACCATGCTATTGCAGC
This sequence comes from Parasphingorhabdus sp., assembly GCF_036964675.1. GTDB lineage: Bacteria > Pseudomonadota > Alphaproteobacteria > Sphingomonadales > Sphingomonadaceae > Parasphingorhabdus. The sequence goes on from NZ_JBALTF010000003.1 coordinate 28,960, forward strand.
CGCAAGGTGATAGCACCGTGGCCCGGTTCACCTATAAGGTGGGCGGCTATATGGAATTTCCGGTAGATCAGATCGCGCCGGCGGTGGATGGCGTGATCGGAGAGCAACTGGCGCGTCTGTCGGCCTTGTTCGGCGATCCGGAAGCGGCTGCTGGCGATTCTAAGGATGAAGCAGTCGGGCAAAGTGACGACGAAGCGAGCGACGTCGACAAGGATGACGACCTGAGCTGATTCAGACCCCATTTCAAGACTTTACCTAGCCTGTTTAATAGTTCTATGAGGAGTCCATACTCGTTGTCGACTTGAGGAGGTCGACAGCGATAAACGGGTCGTGCAGACATTCAATATTTGAGGGGTTAGACGATGGCCGTTTCCGATCATGTAGATTTTCCGACATTCATGGAAGGCGTCAAGAAACGCAATCCGGGCCAGCCTGAATTTGTTCAGGCCGTGCAGGAAGTCGCGATGGATATTTTTGATTTCATCGAAGACAAAGAAGCCTATCACACAGCACAGATTCTGCGGCGTATTGCCGAGCCTGACCGGGTGATATCATTCCGGGTTTGCTGGGAAGATGACAATCACTGCGTCCGCGTCCAACGCGGCTATCGCGTCCAGAATAACAACGCCATCGGCCCCTATAAGGGCGGTATCCGTTTTCACCCGAGCGTCACCGAAAGCGTGCTGAAATTCCTCGCGTTCGAGCAGACCTTCAAAAACTCATTGACCGGACTGCCGATGGGCGGCGGCAAGGGCGGTGCAAACTTCAACCCCAAGGGCAAGTCCGACGCTGAAGTCATGCGCTTCTGCCAATCGTTCATGACTGAATTATATCGTCACATTGGCCCGGACACGGATGTTCCCGCCGGAGATATCGGCGTGGGCGGACGTGAAATTGGTTATATGTTTGGCCAGTATAAGCGTATCACCAATCGCTGGGAAGGCGTGCTGACCGGCAAGGGCATGGAATATGGCGGCTCTCAGATGCGCCCGGAAGCGACCGGTTACGGCGCGGTCTATTTCATGGAAAATATGCTCAAGCATAGAAATGACGCGATCGCTGGCAAGACTGCCGTCATTTCCGGTTCCGGCAATGTTGCCACCCATGCGGCCGAGCAGATTACCAAGCAAGGCGGCAAGGTCTTGACGCTCTCGGATAGCGGCGGCTTCATCCATGATCCCGACGGCATTGATCAGGACAAGATCGACTGGATCAAGGATCTCAAGAATAACAAGCGTGGCCGGATCAGTGAATATGCGGATCATTTCACCAGCGCATCCTATCATGAAGGCAAGCGCCCGTGGAATGTGCCCTGTGACCTGGCACTGCCTTGCGCGACACAGAATGAACTCAATGAAGAAGAAGCCAAAGAGCTGGTTAGCAACGGCGTGATTGCCGTGTCGGAAGGCGCGAACATGCCGACCACGCTGGAAGGCGTCCACGTCTTCCATGATGCCAGGATCATGTATGGTCCGGGTAAAGCGGCCAATGCTGGCGGTGTCGCCGTCTCCGGTCTCGAAATGAGCCAGAATGCGGAACGGATCAGCTGGAACCATGCGCGGCTCGGCGAGATGTTGACCGATCTGATGGAAGGCATTCACGGCAAATGTGTCGAATATGGAGATCAGGGCGATGGCTATGTCGACTATGTGAAGGGCGCCAATATTGCTGGCTTCAAAAAAGTGGCGGATGCCATGCTGGCTTATGGTGTCGTCTAGATTATAATTATCTTGCGCAAGAATGTGCCATCGGCCAAATCATTGGCCGATGGCACAGGCAAATATCCCCAAGGTTAAGCGGCTCCTTAAAAAGCTGAAGGAGCCCTGCGAAATCGGTTGGTGCGAGCTGATCGATTTGCCCGAATTCGGCGTGATAAACCTTCATGCCAAGGTTGATACCGGGGCAGCCACTTCCTCGCTCCACGCCACCCGCATCAAGCCATTTGAAAAAGACGGACAGCAATTTGTGCAATTCACGATCCCTATGGGATCCGGCGTTGCAGACCATCATTGCGAAGCTCGGGTCTACGGTCAGCGTAGAATCAAGAGCAGTAATGGTGTCATGCAGACCCGTTATGTGGTAGAGACAGTCATGAAGCTCGGACCGCTAGAGTGGGTCGGGCATATGACGCTTGCCAATAGGCAATCAATGATATTTCCGGTCCTTATAGGTCGTCGGGCGCTGAAACGGGGCTTCCTCGTCAATAGCGCCAAGCGCTGGATGCTGGGCCGGCACGAAGAAAGATAATTTATGAAAATCGCTATGCTTGCCCGAAATCCGAGACTCTATTCCCACAAACGCCTGGTCGAGGCGGCGGAAGAACGCGGTCATGAGATGAGAATTCTCAACACGTTGCGCTGTACGATGAACATTACATCTCATCGGCCAAGCATATTGTATAATGGCGAAACGCTAACCGGCTTTGATGCTGTGATTCCGCGTATCGGCGCATCGATCACCCATTATGGTCTGGCCGTGCTGCGCCAGTTCGAGATGATGGGCGTATGGCCGCTGAACGAAAGCGTTGCCGTCGGCCGCTCGCGCGACAAGCTGCGCTCGATGCAGATTTTCGCCAAACATGGCCTGGGCTTGCCGGTGACCGCTTTTGCTCATGATCCGAAGCAGACCGACGAAGTGCTCAAGATTGTTGGTGGCGCGCCGGCGGTCATCAAGCTGCTCGAAGGCACCCAGGGCATTGGTGTGGTGCTTGGCGAAACCAACAATAGCGCCAAGTCGGTTATCGAGGCATTTCGCGGGCTTAACGTCAATATTCTGGTGCAGGAATTTATCAAGGAAGCGGGATCGAGTGACATCCGGATCTTTGTGGTCGGCGGCAAGGTTGTCGCGGCGATGATGCGGACGGGCGCGGCGGGCGATTTCCGCTCCAACCTCCACCGGGGCGGTACCGCAAAAATGGTCAAGATCACGCCGGAAGAGCGGTCCACCGCGATCCGGGCGGCAAAGGTGATGGGGCTGAACGTCGCAGGCGTTGACATATTGCGCGCCAATCATGGTCCGGTGATCATGGAGGTGAATAGTTCGCCGGGTCTCGAAGGTATCGAGGCCGCGACCGGCAAGGATGTGGCCGGTCAGATAATCGAATTTATCGAAGCCAAGGCCAAGTCCGGCAATACCAAGACCAAGGGGCAGGGCTAACAGCCCTGCGTCTGGCGGAAGTCGCCGGGCAGAGGCTGGTGCCGGGACGGAATGGGCAATCTGCCGATTCCGTCCCGGCTGCCGTTTATATCACTTCATCCTCGTCGAGCAGCTGATTGCTGGTGATCGCACCCTCGATCTGCTCGAGCCGTTCTCCTACCGTATGGAATATTCTTACTTCGGCAATGTGGAGTAGCGCGTCGCCCTGATTGACGACGGGCAGGTTGCTGTGGCCGATAACAATCCCGTCAACCGGTGAGAGGATCGCTTCTTCGCCATCGCCAAAAATATCGCTGATATAGGCCACGGGGGTGCCTTTGTGGACCTTGGTCCCGGATGGCGAAACCAGTCGGCAAATGCCGCCTCTGGTTGAGCGCAGCCAGACCGTGCGGGTCGCCTGGGCTGGCGGAGCCCCGCGCTTTCCGAGCCGTTTGGTGTCGATCATCTCCAGTTTCTTGAGCACTCGCAAAATGCCGTTGACCCCGGTCAATACGGAAAATTCGTCGAAGCGCAGGGCTTCTCCGGCTTCCATCAGCAGCATGTCGACGCCGGCTTCCCGTGCCAGTGCCCGCAGGGAACCGGGGCGCAAATCCGCCTCGATGACAACCGGTGGCCCAAATTCGAGCGCCAGTTCCGTGAGTTCGGGATTGCCCGAAGCGATACGGATCTGCGGCAGATTATACCGGTGCTGCGCGGCGCTGTGGATATCAATGCCGAGCGAGCAATGATCGATAATCTCGGTAGAGAAAATATTGGCCAGCTGCGACGCCAGCGAGCCTTTTTCGGTTCCCGGAAAAGACCGGTTGAGATCGCGGCGATCGGGCAAATAGCGGCTGTGGGTGATGAAGCCGAACATATTGACCACCGGCACGAAGATTACGGTCCCGGCCATGCGCGACGGATGGAGTTTCTTCATTACCCGGCGGATGATCTCGGTGCCGATGATTTCATCGCCATGGATCGCTGCGCTGATGAATATCGTCGGTCCGGTGCGCTTCCCGTGAAATACGCGTACGACCATATTGGCCTGCATGCCGGCCGAGAGATCGCTGACCGGAATGGCAATATCGCCGATCTTACCTGGAGCAATCGTCTGCCCGCCTATTTCGAACAGATCATGCTTGTTTCTATTGGCCATTGATTTCCCCCGATGAACTTCGGGAAACGTTACTGTATTTTTTTGGCAAAGCGAAGCATGAACGGCAGGGGTGGTTCTCCACTTGCGAGCCGCTCCATTACCTGGCTCACGATGCTGCGCTTGCAGGCTAAGACCGTTGAGCCTCGGGGAGAGCCACTCCCTAGAAAGCATCCCACATTGGCTCGTTTTCCTTCGAGTCTGGCGAGGAAGACTCTGGCCAGCCACAAGGCCAAGGCGGTTCCGATTCCAGCAGGCCAAAATTTATCGCGCGATCATGTCGGAGAGCTAACATCGGTGGTTTTTAAACTATTGTCTTTCAGGCTAGTGGGCTAGGTGCTGAGTAGGCAGGGAATAGCCGGTTTTCTAGGCATTCCACGGTTGACACCGACGCAGACTCGCCCTACGCCACAATTATTCGAAATCCAACACAACCGGCAGCGCCCTTCGTGCGTCCGCTGGTTTTGTGCGTTTCGGGTGTGTTTTTAACGACTTGGCGATGAGATAGGGCCCTGCGAATCGGGTCCTGTGGAGCATGGAGAAAAATATTGGCACGTATTGCTGGGGTAAATATCCCCACTAACAAGCGCGTAATCATTGCGCTTACCTACATTCACGGTATCGGACGCACCGCTGCGGCTGACATTGTTGAAAAATTGAAGATCGATCCAGCCCGCCGGGTTCAGGACCTTACCGATCAGGAAGTTTTGCACATTCGTGAAACGATTGATGCCGATCATACGGTTGAAGGCGATTTGCGGCGTGAAGTTGCAATGAACATCAAGCGTTTGATGGATCTGGCCTGCTATCGCGGCCTGCGTCACCGTAAAGGCCTGCCAGTTCGCGGACAGCGTACGCATACCAATGCGCGCACCCGTAAAGGCAAGCCCAAGGCGATTGCTGGCAAGAAGAAATAAGGCTTGTCTTCGGATAAGTATTTTCAAGATATTAGGTAGGAATTGATCAAATGGCACGCGAACCGCAGCGCATAAAGAAAAGCGCGCGCAAAAACATTTCGGCAGGCGTAGCGCACGTCAACGCCACTTTTAACAACACGATGGTCACCATCACTGATGCTCAGGGCAATACACTAAGCTGGTCCTCCGCAGGGATGATGGGCTTTAAGGGCTCTCGCAAGTCGACACCATATGCCGCTCAGGTTGCAGCGGAAGACGCTGGCAAGAAAGCGGCTGACCATGGCGTACGGACACTTGAAGTCGAAGTAAAAGGCCCCGGTTCCGGTCGTGAATCCGCTCTTCGTGCGCTTCAGGCCGTTGGCTTCACGATCACCTCGATCCGTGATGTGACTCCCATTCCGCATAATGGTGTTCGCCCATCAAAACGGCGCCGCGTCTAAAACCGCTCGAGTTTCTGGGACAGGCCGGTTGGCCGGTCCCACATTTTTAAAATTCAGAGCGGTATTGACGTCCACATCCGCTCTTTGAACTACTAGGGGAAGTCCATGACTGTCAATATGAAGAACTGGCAAGAACTGAAGAAGCCCAACGTCCTCGACATCAAGCCCGGCGGAGATCCGAAGCGCAAGGCGACTTTCATCGCTGAGCCTCTGGAACGCGGTTTTGGCCTGACCATGGGCAACGCGCTGCGCCGCGTGCTTCTGTCCTCGCTTCAGGGTGCGGCAGTTACCTCGATCAAGATCGAAAACGCCCTGCACGAATTTTCGTCGCTGGCCGGCGTTCGTGAAGATGTGACCGACATTGTCCTGAACATCAAGCAGATTGCATTGAAAATGGAAAGCGAAGACGCAAAGCGTCTGCAGCTCTCCGCAACCGGTCCTGGGGAAGTCAAGGCTGGCGATATCGCTGTCTCCGGTGATATTGAAATCATGAACCCGGAAATGGTAATCTGCCATCTCGACGAAGGCGCTTCGCTGAACATGGAACTGACCGTCAATGTCGGTAAGGGCTATGTTCCTGCAGTTGCCAACCGTCCTGCCGATGCACCCATCGGTCTGATCCCGATCGACTCGCTCTATTCGCCAGTCCGTCAGGTATCGTACAAGGTCGACAATGCCCGCGTTGGTCAGGAACTGGACTTTGACAAGCTGAACCTCACCATCGAAACCGATGGCACGGTTACACCTGAAGATGCGATTGCTTATGCAGCCCGCATCTTGCAGGACCAGCTGCAGCTTTTCGTGCATTTCGAAGAAGCTCTTGAACAGGTTTCCTCGCCGATCGGCATGGCCGCTCAGCAAAGCCAGGCAGAAAGCGATGCCAACCAGCTCAACCGCTATCTTCTCAAGAAGGTCGACGAACTGGAACTCAGCGTTCGCTCTGCCAACTGCCTCAAGAACGACAATATCATCTATATTGGCGATCTCGTGCAGAAGACCGAAGCCGAAATGCTGCGCACACCAAACTTTGGCCGCAAGTCCTTGAACGAAATCAAGGAAGTGCTGTCCAGCATGGGTCTGCGTCTCGGCATGGACATCCCCGGATGGCCGCCTGAAAATATCGAAGAAATGGCCAAGAAGCTTGAACAAGAGCTGTTGGGTTAACTTTTCCGTTATCCCGGCGCAGGCCGGAATGACACAAGGGGGTGACTGGTGATGCCTCTATAAAATCACCTGCTGCGGGGTACCTCATACGGCCCCTTAACGAACGAAGGAAATAACTATGCGTCATAGAATGAAGGGCCGCCGTATGCAGCGGACCGGTGCTCACCGTCAGGCTCTGCTAAAGAACCTCGCGGCTGCACTGATCAAGCATGAACAGATTCTTACGACTGTTCCCAAGGCGAAAGAATTGCGGCCGGTTGTTGAAAAACTGATCACGCTCGGCAAAAGAGGTGGCCTGTCCAACCGTCGTCTGGCGCATGCGCGTTTGATGGACGAGACCCAGGAAAAGAAACTTTTCGAAGTTCTTGCTGACCGTTATGCCGAACGCAGCGGTGGTTACACCCGTATCATTCGCGCCGGTTTCCGTGGTTCCGATGCTGCCCCGATGGCGATCATCGAGCTGGTTGACCGGGATGTGGACGCGAAGGGTCAGGACAGCGGTCCGGACCAGAGCGTACAGGATGAATACGAAGAAGCATAAGTCCTTCATCCAGGATACAGTTTCAATTGATATGGGAGGCCGTGAGCGATAAGCTTGCGGCCTCTTTTCTTTTGCCCGGAGTGAACATGCGCAGTCTGACCCTTTTGACATTGGCCATGGGATTGGCCGTGACCTCACCCGTGCAGGCTGCACCTCATGAAAATAAGGAAAACTCGCTGACTTACCCAGAAACCAAGACTGTCGATATCGTCGACGAGCAGTTTGGCGAATATATTTCTGATCCCTATCGCTGGCTCGAAAATGACGTCCGCGAAGACCCGGAGGTTGCCGCATGGGTGAAGGCCCAGAATGCGGTCACCAACGCCTATCTCGCAAAGCTTGATGGACGCGAAGTCCTTGCGAAATCGATGACAGAATTGTTTGATTTTGATGATCTGGGCATTCCGGAAGAATCCGGCGGAAAATATTTCTACGAGCGCAAGAGCGGCGGCCAGAATCAGGCTGTGCTCTATGTTCGCGATGGCGCAGATGGCAAGGAACGGGCGCTGATCGACCCCGCTACATGGTCGGATGACGGGGCTACCGCGCTGGCCGGTTGGAAACCGTCCGGTGACGGCAGCCTGCTCGCTTATGCGATTCAGGATGGTGGTTCCGACTGGCGGACGCTGAAGGTCCTTGATGTGCAAAGTGGTGAAGTGAAATCCGACAGCATCGAATGGGCCAAGTTCACAAATCTGGCATGGATGCCCAAAAATTTTGGATTTCTCTATTCCCGCTTTCCGGAACCGGAAGAAGGTGCGGCCTTTCAGTCGCTGAATGCGGATCATGCCGTCTATCTGCACCTTATCGGCCACGATCAGGCCAAGGATACAAAAGTCTATGCAACGCCCGACCAGCCGGAGCTCAATCACTTCGCGGAATTGACGTCGGACAAGGAATGGGTGGTGATCACCTCCTCCTCCGGCACCGACGATCGCTATGAAATCACGCTGATCAAGGTGGATGCGCCCACGCTGGAAACGCGCAAGCTGGTCAAAGGTTTTGAAAATGACTGGCGGCTGATCGATGGCGTGGGTGACACACTCTATTTCGTGACCAACAAGGATGCGCCGCGGCTGCGCGTGGTCAAAACCGATCTGAGCGCAGCGGAACCGCAATTTACCGAACTGGTTCCGCAAAGCGAGGCGGTCATTGGAGGCGCCATGATCGTCGGCGACAGGCTGGTGATCAGCTATCTTGTCGATGCCAAAAGCGAGCTTTCGACTTTCGATCTCGACGGCAAGGCGCTCGGCACGCTCGATCTGCCCGGGCCGGGGCAGGTGGGTAGCCTCAGCAGTTCGATGAAGAGCGATGAAGGCTTTTTTACCTTCCAGAGCTTCAACCGGCCAACGACGGTTTTTCGCTACGATGGGAAATCAGCGCCGACGATCTGGGCAAAGCCGTCGCTGCCTTTTGATCCGGAAGCGGTCGAAGTCACGCAGCGATTCTACAAAAGCAAGGACGGCACCAGGATTCCGATGTTTCTTGTGCACATGAAAGGGCAGGATCTCTCGCAAGGCGCGCCGACACTGCTCTATGGTTATGGCGGGTTCAATATTTCCGTGCTGCCCCAATATAAGCCGGCCTGGATGGTGTGGATCGAGGCGGGCGGTGTGTTCGCATCGGCCAATCTGCGCGGCGGCGGTGAATATGGCAAGGAGTGGCACGATGCCGGCCGGCTGCAGAACAAGCAGAATGTGTTCGACGATTTTATCGCAGCCGGAGAATATCTGATCAGTGAAGGCATTACGCCGGAAGACGGCCTGGCCATTGAAGGGCGTTCCAATGGTGGATTGCTGATCGGCGCCGTCATGAATCAGCGGCCCGATCTGTTCACCGCCGGTCATGCCGCAGTCGGCGTGATGGACATGCTCCGTTTCGACCGGTTCACCGCCGGCCGCTATTGGGTCGATGATTATGGCTATCCGAACAAGGAGCAGGATTTCAAAACCCTGCTCGGCTATTCGCCTTATCACAATATCCGGAACGGCATTGATTACCCGGCTTTGCTCGTTTCGACCGCCGATACCGATGACCGGGTGGTTCCCGGTCATAGTTTCAAATATACCGCGCGCTTGCAGGCGCTGGATACGGGTAGTGAGCCTCATCTAATCCGGATCGAGACCCGGGCCGGTCATGGCAGCGGCAAGCCGACCGACAAGCTTATTGAGGAATATTCGGATATTTACGCCTTCCTGGGGAAGGCGACCGGACTCACGCTGACCAAATAAAATATATTCGTAGTGGCACAGGGTAGTCGCGAACCGATCAAACCAGTCCGGATGACGCTAATGGTTGGCGGATTGACTCCGGTGAGCTGGCGCCTTGTTGTAAATTGCAGAAGCATATTTTGTTCATATAAATAGCCTTTAACATGAACGGTCCCTGTCAGGTCAGTTCAGTCGCCACTCAAGCCGAATCACCTAGAAGGGCTTTGCAAGCTCGGGAAATGGTTTCGGGCAGTGTGAAAGGAAAGTGGACATGAACAAGTTGAACAAAGCTCTTGTTGGAACCGCTGCTGCTGCTGCAATGGCTGTTTCTGCTACCCCCGCGATGGCCAAGGATGGCCGGCATGGTGGACCGAGTGCCGGAGAAGTTATCGCCGGTGTTGCGATCATCGGCGCGATTGCCGCGATTGCGAGTTCCGGCAACAACGACCGGAATTATCGCGATACCAATTATCGGAATGGCAATCAGCGAAATACCAATTATCGCGGTGACCGTTATGACAACGAGCGTTACACCGAATCTCGCTTCGGCAATGGCTATCGTCAGATCGGCCAGCGCCAGGCCGTCAACCGCTGCGTGCGGGCCGCCGAAAACGGAGCGACCAATCGCGGTCGAGCGTCGGTAACGGACATCCGCGACATTGACAGGACTCGCTATGGCTATCGGGTCAAGGGCAGAATTCTGGTCGAACAGGGGCGGGGTCGCCATCAGAGAGCCGGTTACGCCGACGAAGGCAAATTCACCTGCTATATCGAAGGCAATAGGGTTAGCGACGTTCAGTTCAGCGGCCTGAACTACAGCCGTCGCTAAGAGCGATGAGCGAAGTTAAACAAGCAATGATGGTTCAGCCTGGTGACAGGCTGGACCAACTATGTTCGATTCGACGGCAGGTTTTTGAATAAAAAGTCTGCGCTTGATAGGGGTGTCTCAGATGACCAAAATGACCAGATTTTCTGCTTTTGCAGCATCCACCGCGCTGGTTTTTACCGGCTTTTCGCCGGCCATGGCTGCGCCAGTGCACAGCGGAGTCGCTATCGCTACCCCGATTGATGTGGCGGCGCTGGGCTGGACCGCCGACAGTGAAAATGCAAAAGGCTGGGGCGATTATCGTCGTGACCGGGGTTACCGTGGACATCGGCGCCATCGCGATGGGATCAGCGGCGGTGATCTATTGGCGGGTATATTGGTCATCGGCGGCATTGCGGCGATCGCCAGCGCGGCATCAAAAAACAATCGTGACAGGCGCTATGAAGATCGCGACTATCGCAGCGAAAACCCTCGCTATGACGATCGGCGCGCCGACCCGCGCGATGAAAGCAGATATGACCGGGGGACCGGTGATATGGAATCGGCGATAAATGCCTGTTCCGATGCGGCTGAACGGCAAGCTGGCCGCGATGCGCGCGTTTCTGCCGTCCAATCAGTGGTCCGTGATGGCGAAGCCTGGCGGGTCGAAGGCATATTATCGAACAGTGAGCAAAGCTCATTTCTCTGCGGAGCCAGCGAAGGCCGGGTAGATTTCGTGCAACTCGGCGACGGCGATCTCGCCTTTGCGAATTAAACCGCTGTCCGGCCAAATTCCTGACGAGTGACCGGGTGCGATGCGCTCAGGCCCCCGTCAACGGCAATTGCTTGACCGTTGACATAGGATGAGCGGTCAGAAGCCAGAAAAAGTGCCACTTCCGCCATCTCCATCGGAGCCGCGCCACGGCGCAGCGGATTGAGATAGCCGAGCCGGTCTTCCTTGCCCTTTTCGCGGGCTTTATCATAAATGAACTGGGTCATGCCGGTTTCGGTAATGCCCGGACAAATGGCGTTGCAGCGCACATTCGACGTCGCAAATTGCTGGGATGCAACCTTGACCAGATTGATAACGCCCGCCTTGGAAGCCGAATAGGCTGGGCCGCCTGCGCCGGATCTGATGCCGGCGACACTGGCGGTGCAGATGATCGAGCCGCCATGCTTGCTTTCGGCAATTACCTTGCCGGCATATTTGCAGGCCAGAAACGGTCCGATCAAATTGACTCGCAACACTTCCTGCCATTCCGCGACGCTGCTGTCGAAAATGCCTTCAAAGCCGCCGCCGATGCCGGCGTTGGCAAAGAACACATGAAGATCGCCAAAACGCTGTTCCGCTGCCTCGACAAGCATTTCGACATCGCCTTCCGATCCGGCATCGGCCTTGATCGCGATGATATTGCCTTCGGAGCCTTTCGCAGTGTCCTCGACCGCGTCGGTGATGTCGCTGGCGATGACCTTCGCGCCGTGTTGAGCGAACAACAAGGCCGCAGCGCGGCCGATCCCGCTACCGGCGCCGGTGATGATCGCGACTTTGTCCTTGAGGTCCATTTTAGGCTCCTGCTCTTTGTGCGACTTGCCATCCTGCCTGTGCCAGTGGCGTTACGCGATCCGACATTTCCGCTGCCGCTGCACTGTTCGCCGTGCCATCGACCACCCGCTTCTGGATGCCCTGCAGAATAGCAGCAATCCGGAACAGATTATAGGCCAGATACCAGTCCATCGGCGGCAGTTCGGCCATGCCCGATTTCTCGCAATAGCGGGCAATGGCTTCCTCGCGGGTGGGGATGCCCAGTGCCGCGAGATCGACGCCCTTCAAACCGCTGCGGCCTTCGGGTTCCATTTCATAGGCCATCAGCCAATAAGCGAAATCGGCAATCGGGTCGCCGAGGGTCGAGAGTTCCCAGTCGAGAACCGCGATGACCTTGGGTTCATCATGGGCAAAAATCATGTTATCCAGCCGGTAATCGCCATGGACGATGCCAAAGCTTTTCTGTTCCGGAATGGTTTTGGTGAGCCACTCTATCAGCTTGTCCATTTCGGGAATTTCCTGAAGTTCGGACAGTCGATATTGCTGCGTCCAGCGGGAAATCTGGCGCTCGCAATAATTGCCGGGCTTGCCGTGTTTTTCCAGTCCCAATGCGTCCGGATCAAAGCTGTGCAGCGAGGCCAGCGTGTCGATCATCTCATGATAGATGGCGCGGCGTTCCTCGGGATTGCTGTCGGGCAATGTGCCGTCCCAGAATGTCCGGCCGTCGGCCATGCCCATGATGTAGAACATCGTACCGATCACGCTGTCGTCTTCGCACAAGCCATAAGGCTTGGCGACGGGGAACCCGGCAGGATAGAGGCCGGCAATCACCCGGAACTCGCGGTCGACTGCATGGGCTGAAGGCAATAATTTTCCGACCGGTTTCTTGCGCAATACATAGGAAGTCGTCGGCGTATCGATCTTGTAGGTTGGATTGGACTGGCCGCCCTTGAACTTGCTCAAAGTGAGCGGGCCGGCAAAACCCTCGACATTGGCTTCCATCCATTTCTGCAGGGCTGCTTCGTCGAGCTTGTCCTTCTCCGGCACGTCCATCGTGCCGGTCATATCTTCCTGTGGATTCATGGAAGTCCCTCTTCCTTTAACTAAAGACAATCACGGAACGTGCCGAATCACCTTTTTTCATTTTATCAAAACCGTCGTTGATCTGCTCTAGCGGAATCGTTTCTGCCACAATGCTATCCAAATCAAGCAGTCCACGCAGATAAAAATCTACCAGACGCGGGATATCAATCGGGAAGTGGTTTGACCCCATCAGCACGCCCTGCAATTTCTTGCCGGAGAGCAAATCCATCGCGCTCAGGCCGACTTTGTGATCCAGCGGCATCATGCCAAGGATGGTTGCAGTGCCGCCGCGCTTGAGCGAACCGACCGCAAGATCGCCGGATGCAGCTCGGCCCACGGCTTCGATCGCATGATCAACGCCGCCTTTGGTGAGTTCCAGTATCTGCGCGGCCGCGTCATCCGCAGACGCATCAATCACATCTGTCGCGCCAAGCTTGATGGCAAGATCGCGTTTTTCCTTGATCGGATCCGCCGCAATAATCCGGCCGGCACCGGCGATTTTGGCGGCATTGATCGTCGCCAGCCCGACGCCGCCGCAACCGACGACGGCGACGGTTTCACCAGGCGTGAGCTTGCAGGCATTGAAGATCGTGCCCGCGCCGGTGGTCACGGCACAGCCAATAACCGCTGCCCGATCGAGCGGCATCTCCGGATCGATCCGTACACAGGCATGTTCGTGGATCAGCATCTGCTCGGCAAAGGCCGACAGATTGAGCATCTGTGCCACGGTCGAACCATCGGGCCGGGTGATCCGCGGCGCTTCGTCAGCGCGCCGCCGCGTGTCTGCGCCCAGGCACAAGGACATCCGGCCAGATACACAAAACTCGCAATGCCCGCAATAAGCTGACAGGCAGGAGACGACGGCATCGCCGACCGCGACGGTGCGAACTTCGCTACCAATCGCCTCGACAATGCCCGCTGCCTCGTGGCCCGGAATCGCGGGCAGAGCATGCGGATAGCTGCCATCGATGAAATGCAGGTCCGAATGGCACAGCCCGCAGGCGGCCGTTCGGATCAGCACTTCATGCGGTCCCGGTTTGGAGATGACGACGTCTTCTATTACGAGCGGTTTGCCCGCTTCGACCAGTACTGCTGCCTTCATGATCTGCTCCTAGCGTGTGACCGCCAGATCACCTGACGAAAATTCTTCCTTCATCTTGCTGCCATCGGCGGTTTCGGCATATTTGCCATATTCCATCTTGGCGACCGTGCGATTGTGGACTTCGTCCGGACCATCGGCAAGCCGCAGGGTCCGTTGATGCGCATAAGCGCTGGCGAGGCCATAATCGTTGGAAACGCCGCCGCCGCCATGGGCCTGAATCGCATCATCAATGATTTTCAGCGCCATATTCGGAGCCTGCACCTTGATCATCGCGATTTCGGCCTTGGCATATTTATTGCCGACCTTGTCCATCATGTCTGCGGCTTTCAGGCAGAGCAGGCGGCTCATGTCGATATCGATCCGGGCGCGAGCGACGCGCTCATCCCAGACGCTATGCTCGGAAAGGCGTTTGCCGAACGCGACTCGCGATTGCAGGCGTTTGACCATTTTTTCGAGCGCTTCTTCGGCGACACCGATGGTCCGCATGCAGTGATGGATACGACCGGGTCCGAGGCGACCCTGAGCGATTTCAAAACCGCGCCCTTCGCCGAGGATGATATTGGCCGCAGGAACGCGAACGTCCTTCATTTCGACTTCCATATGGCCGTGCGGTGCATCGTCATAGCCGAAGACGGGCAGGTGACGGATGATGTTCACGCCCGGTGCGTCGGTTGGCATGAGAATCTGGGACTGCTGTGTATAGCGGCTGCCCTCGAATGTTGTTTTGCCCATCACAATTGCGATTTTGCAGCGCGGGTCGCCGAGGCCGGATGACCACCATTTGCGGCCATTGATGACATATTCATTGCCATCGCGGACAATCGCGGTTTCGATATTGGTCGCATCGGAAGATGCAACGGCTGGCTCGGTCATCAGGAAGGCGGAACGAATTTCACCGTTCATCAAGGGACGCAGATATTGTTCTTTCTGTTCCAGCGTGCCGTAGCGATGGAACACTTCCATATTGCCGGTATCGGGAGCGGAGCAGTTGAACACTTCGGAAGAAAAGCCGACGCGGCCCATTTCTTCTGCGCACAAAGCATATTCCAGATTGGTCAGGCCAGGGCCTTCAAATTCAAAGACATCGTCAATATGGGTAAGATTGGGATTGGCTGGCGGCATGAACAGGTTCCAGATGCCGGCTTCCTTGGCTTTCTTCTTCTCTTGCTCAACCACTTGCAGGACCTTCCAGCGTTCGCCGGTTGATTCTTCTTCGTGAAAATCAGCCATGCGGGGCCGGAGGTGAGTCTCGATATGATCGCGTACCCGGTTGCGCCAATATTCCTGCTTTTCGGTGAGATCGAAATCCATTCCCAAATCCTTTTCTTTTTAACTATGCGATTAACTTATCAGAGGCGGCTTAGGCTTTCTACCCTGAAACCGCTAGTCAGGTCATATTATTCTGCAGCACTTGCGCGCGCCATCATCCGTTTTCGGTGATCATCCTCTCCCAAAGGAAATTTTGTATAGGCCCAGGCCCCAATCAGCGCCAAAATCGTTGCTATGATCAAATAAATGAAGGCGAGGCTATCAACGATACTGCCATCGACAGCACCCGGCTCGGCTCCTCTAGGCATGCCGACAAACGCGATGATCTGACTGGCCAGCAAAATACCCAACCCGTTCACAACTTTTTGCATGAAGAACATGCCGGATGAAAAAAGGCCTTCGGAGCGCTTGCCGGTATCATGTTCATATTGATCGGTAACATCGGCAATCATCGACATCGTCAGGATCATTGCCGCGATGCTGCTTGCTGTCGCCACCAGCAGCAATGCAAAAAGAACTGGGATCATCAAGTCCTCACCCGGTGCCGGGAAAATATTGGCGATGCGGAGCCAATAGGGCGCAGTGCCCACTGCAAGTGCCACAAGCGTAAGAATTGATGCGGCCCGCGCCTTGCCAAGCTTGATCGAGACAGGTGTCACCATCACGAATGCCAGTGTCGCTGCCCCAAATAACATGATGGAATAAGCCGCAAAATCGGGCTGCCTGAACTCCCAGACATGCGTGAAAAGATAAGGCGAAAGCGCGAAAACAAGCCATTGATTGGTGAATGCAAAAACGCCTGCCAACATCAACAGCATGAAAGGCCGATATCTAAATGTTGCGATAATCTGCGAAAGCGATTCTGCGGCTTTTGGAAAAGATTTGGCTTCTCGATAGGTGGCGACAACGCGTTTATGCGTGCCCAAAGCGGAAATCAAAACGGCTGCAAACATTATGCAGCCCCCGAAAATTGCATAACCTTCATAGCCGTCGCGGTTCAGCAATCCGATCGGATATTCTTCTGATGGGACAAAGAAGATCGCATAGGCGAGAAACATGACAAACAGGCCGCCGGCCCAGCCGAACAGGAATCGGTAGCGCATGATCGCGGTCCGATCATGATAATCGGTGCTCAGTTCCGGCAGCAGGGCGAGCGCTGGCACTTCATATGCAGAAAATGCCATTCTCACGAGTAACGCGGTGCCAAAAAGATAGAAGAACAGACCTGTTTGTCCCAATTCCGGCGGTTGCCAAAGCAGCAACCAAGCGATGATGATCGGGATCGCGGCACCATATAGCCAGGGATGCCGTCTGCCGATCGGTGTTCGGGTACGATCGCTGAATTGGCCCACTGCCGGATCTATAAAAGCGTCGGCGATCAAGGCCAGCGCAATGGCGAGCCCGACCAATCCGGCACCAAGCCCAATGACCTGCTCATAGTAGAAGAGCAGGAATGTGGCGAAGCCGTTATCCTTGATCCCGTAACCGATGGACCCGGAACCATAGAATAGCTTGGATTTGAGCGGCAGCTTGTCCGAAGTCACCGTCAACGCAGATGCTCCGGCAAGATCGCATCGAGCATGCCGGGTATTTCGGGATTCCAGCTGCCTTCGGTACCGACGAGCATGCCACCATCAACCAGCAGATGCGTGCCGGTGACAAAGCCGGCTGCATCGGAGGCGAGATAGGCTGCCGCTTCGGCAATATCATTGGGCACACCGGGACGGCCAATGGGCTGCGCACTGGCCGCGGCCTGGCCGAGAACCGCATTGATCTCCCGGGCCTCTTCCTTGTTGGCGCCGACCGTTGCCGCGAAAATATTGGTCTGGATGAATCCGGGGCATATCGCATTCACGCGGATCTTGTACCGGGCGAGCTCGGCTGCAGCGACCTTGGTCAGATGCAATACGCCAGCCTTGGCGGTCGAATAGGCAATCGGGCCATAGCCGGCCTGAAAAGAACAGATGGACGCGGTATTGACGATCGCCCCGCCGCCGCGTTTTTTCAGATGCGGCGCGGCGTGGCGGATACCCATGGCCACGGATTTGAGCAGCAAGGCCATGGCAAAGTCCCAGTCATCGCCGCTGATCTCGTCGATCGGGGCCCGCGGGCCGCCCGCACCGGCATTGTTAAATACGATATCGATGCCGCCGGTCTGCTCGGCCGCATAGTCCATCAGCGCCTTGACCTCGGCTTCCTGGGTGACATCACATTTTTTGAACAGAAAGCTATCGCCCAAGGCCGACATCATCGCGGTGCCTTCCGCTTCATCGATATCGCCCATGACAACAGTGGCGCCTTCGCGCAGGAAAAGGTCAACGCTAGCGCGTCCAATGCCCGATGAGCCGCCGGTTATCACGGCGGTTTTGTCTTTAAATCGCATCCTCTTGCGCTCCCATTTTTTTTGTCATTAAAGCGGTGATGCTTTTCAGCGTCAATCACTTGTGCTGGCCAGTCTCGTTTCCGTTACGGAATTCAAAAGACTTGCTGGTCGTTGTAAAATTCAGCGTCAGATTCTCCGATTATTTTTGACTTCTGGCCAAGGGAATCGTTGAATCAATCCACGCAAATATGATAGTCCAACTTTAATTGATCAATTAAAAGGAAATTCGTGATGTCCGATCTTGAAACCTTCCGCGCGGAAACGGCGGCCTGGCTCGAAGCCAATTGTCCACCAGAGATGCGCGAACCGATGGTTGACGAAAGCGATGCCGTTTGGGGCGGGCGCAATCCGACATATAAGCCCGGACAAAAAGAGTGGCTGGACATCATGGCGGCGAAAGGCTGGACGGTCCCCGACTGGCCGAAAGAATATGGCGGTGGCGGATTGTCCCGGGCCGAAGCAAAAATTCTCGGCCAGGAAATGGCGCGGCTCAGATGCCGGTCACCCTTGTCGAGCTTTGGCATCTGGATGCTTGGCCCCGCGCTGCTGCATTTCGGTACCGAAGCGCAGAAGAAGCATTTCCTGCCGCCGATCGCACGCGGCGAAATTCGCTGGTGTCAGGGCTATTCCGAGCCCGGTTCGGGATCCGATCTGGCCTCGCTGCAAACCAGTGCCGTCGATCAAGGCGATCATTTCCTGGTCAACGGCCAGAAAATCTGGACCAGCTACGCTGACAAGGCCGACTGGATTTTCTGCCTGACGCGGACCGACAAGAATGAAAAGCACAAGGGCATTTCGTTCATGCTGTTCGACATGGCCAGCGAAGGCGTGACGACCAAGCCGATCGTGCTGATTTCCGGTCAGTCGGCATTTTGCGAGACATTTTTCGATGATGTCAAAGTGCCCAAGGAATATGGTGAGGGCGTTTCCTCGGTCATCTATGAAGTGAACAAGGGCTGGGATGTTGCCAAATATCTGCTGGGCCACGAACGCAGCATGATTTCCGGCGGTGGTTCGGAAGGTGCGACGTCGCTTGGCGCCAAATTTGCCGATCAATATGGCCGCGATGCAATGGGCCGTCTCGACGATCCGATGCTGCGCGCGCAAATGGCCGAAATGGACATTGATGTGCTGGCATTCCGCGCCATGGCTGAGCGTTTTGGCGACACGTTCAAGGCTGGTCTTTGCCATCCGGCCCAGCCCAATATGATGAAATATGCCGGCACCGAGATTAACAAGCGTCGCCACGAGCTGATCATGGCGGCCGGTGGCAGCGAAGTGCTGGAGTGGGAAAGCGATGCGACCAACGGCGGGCTCACCGCACGCAGCTGGCTGCGCACGAAGGCGAATAGTATTGAAGGCGGCACCAGCGAAGTCATGCTGAACGTCGTGTCCAAACAGATTTTGCGATTGCCCGGCGCCTAGCGGAGCCACTTCCGAACAGCTGTTCCGACAGAATGGCTTGGTGAGCGCGCTCGCAGCGCACAATATGAGATAAGGACTAGAACATGCCGCTTTATTTGAACGACGATCAGCAGATGCTTCACGATAGTGCCGCTGAGTTTATGAAAGGCGAGGCCCCGGTTTCGCATCTTCGCGAATTTCGCGACAAGCAATGCAAGGACGGTTTCTCCCACGCGCTGTGGAAGCAGTTCGCGGAAATGGGCTTTACCGGGATATTGATTGGCGAAGAAGAAGGCGGCCTCGGCCTGGGCTATGTCGAAGCCGGCGTGGTACTCGAAGAAATCGGCCGCAACCTGACGCCTTCGCCCTTTCTGACCACGGCGGTCGCTGGCGTGGAAGCGCTCAATGCGGGCGGCAAGGCTTTGCGCGACAAATATTTCCCCGGCATTATCGCAGGCGGCACGGTGCTGGCGCTGGCGGTTGACGAGGGCGCGAAACACCGTCCGGATCAGATCAATATGGCCGCTACCCGCGAAGGCAATGGCTTCAAGCTTGATGGCAAGAAGCAATTTGTCGTGCAGGGCGGCTCGGCTGACATGCTGATCGTTGCCGCGCGCACAAGTGGCGCAGCAGGCGATGCCAAGGGCCTGACTCTGTTTGCGGTTGATGCCAAGGCCAACGGCCTTTCCAGCAACAGTGCCCGGCTGGTCGACAGCGCGATGGCAGCGCATCTCCAGTTTGATGGCGTGATCGTCGATGCCGACGCGGTGATCGGCGAGGTCGACGATGGCGACACGGTGCTTCGGCGCATGTTGAACGCGGGCCGTTCTGGCGCTGCTGCCGAAACGCTGGGCGTGGGCGCTGGTGCGATGGATATCACCGTCGACTATATCAAGGGCCGCAGCCAGTTCGGCACTTTGATCGGTTCGTTCCAGGCGCTGCAGCATCGCATTTCCCATCTCTACAGCGAGATGGAAATCGCGCGGGCAACCGTTTTGAAAGCGCAGCAAATGCTGGATGAAGGCTCGTCCAAGGCCGAGCTGATGGTGTCGGTCGCCAAGGCCAAATCGGGCAAGGCAACCGCGCTGTCGGTCAAGGAAGGCGTCCAGATGCACGGCGGCGTTGGCATGACCGACGAATATGATATCGGCCTCTATATGAAGCGCGACCGCGCGTTGCAGGAATTCATGGGCGATGTGAATTATCACACCAATCTCGTTGCCGAAATGCACGGCTATTAAAGGAACACACTGATGGATTTTAACAAGCTTTTCTCGCTCGAGGGCCGTGTCGCTTTGGTAACCGGCGGTCAACGCGGGATCGGTGCGATGATCACCGAAGGATTTTTGGCCCAGGGTGCGAAAGTCTATATCTCTGGCCGCAAGGCGGATCAGGGCGAAGCCGCCGCCGCCGAATTTGGTGAGAATTGCACCTATATTCAGGGCGATATTTCGACCTATGAAGGCTGCCAGGCATTGGCCGCAGAAATCGCTTCCCGCGAAGAGAAGCTCGACATTCTTGTCAACAACGCCGGCGTGGCATGGGGGGAGGAATATCTCTCGTTCCCGGAAGCCGGCTGGGACAAGGTGATGGATACCAATGTCAAAGGCCTGTTCTTCCTGACCCAGGCCCTGCATCCGCAATTGAAAGCGGCTGCCAGCTTTGAGCGGCCGGCCAAGGTCATCAACATTGCCTCGGTCGACGGATTGCAGATCAATCCATGGGAAACCTACAGCTATCAGGCTTCCAAGGCGGCGGTCATTCATCTGACCCGCAAAATGGCTTCCAAACTGGTCCAGGAAGATATCATCATGACCGGAATCGCCCCCGGTGCCTTTGCCTCGACGATGAACAAAGCCGCGCGCGATCATGAAGGTGCCGTCGAAAAGGGCATCCCGGCGAAACGCATTGGACGGCCCGAAGACATGGCCTCAGCGGCGGTATTTCTTGCAAGCTCGGCTGGTGACTATGTCGTTGGTTCGACGATTCCTGTCGATGGCGGCATCGTCAATGCGGGCAATCCCGGAACGACCCCAGCGATCTGATTGGCCTTACAGCTTGACGGAGTAATCTCCAGACTGTATTAATATAGCAATACAGTCTGGAGATTTTCGCATGGCCCCAAAATATCTGATTTTACTGGCGGCGCTGCCGCTTGCCCTGTCCGCTTGCAGCAAGGTGAAAGATGACTCCGCCGATGGTTCGGGGCTGTCGATCGACTTTAGCGATGACAGCAAGCCCGACGCCGAAAAAATCAAAATTGGCGGCGGCGAGGAGGACAGCAAATTCTCGATCAAGGCTGATGGTTTCTCGATGGAAGTCGATTTGCCGTCGATCACGCTCGACAGCGATGATTTCGATATGAACAATGTCGATCTTTATCCGGGCAGTCAGATAACCAGCTTTGATATTGAAGATGCGAAAGGCGAGGGTGGCAAGGTTCAAATCAGTTTCAAGGCACCGGCAAGTGCTGACAAGCTGGCGGACTGGTATGCGGGGCAATTGTCCGGCAAGGATTTCGAAGTCGCACGGGACGGCACCAACCTGTCCGGAAAAACCGATGAAGGCGATCCCTTCTCGCTGGCGTTGACGGAAATATCAGCCAAGCAATCAAAAGGTGTGCTGGAGTTTTCCGAAAGCAAATAGACGCGGTGATCCAGCGCGGCTATTTGGTTAGCTGCCGTTCGTCCTCAGTCATCACACCACCTTGGTCATCCTGAACTTGTTTCAGGACCTCCATCGGCACTGCACAATCTCACGAGGTCCTGAAACAAGTTCAGGATGACGAGAGTTGGATGGTTCACTAATGCACTTATCCCGATCCGTCGGTACTGAGCTTGTCGAACAGCTTGTCCAACAACGGTTTGATTTTCCCTTCTCCCTCACGAGAGAGGGTGATCCGCCCGTTATAGCTAGCGGTGCTCACCTGGGGATAATCGCCCAGCATCTTTGCGGCGATACCGGCTTCCCAGTTGCAAAACATGCAACATATTATTCTCCATTTTCAATTGAAACCTAATTCTCGTGCGACCATCTGGAGTTTGTAAGTTACGCAGGAAAAGAGATGTTTGATCGGCGTTGAAATAAGGAGAAAATCCATGAGAACGCTTTTCAATATAGTCGCCGCCCTGTCCGTTAGCAGCATCATTCTGCTCACGACGGTTCAGGTCTAAGGCAAAAAGTTACAATCCCGGCTGCCGCATCCTCCTCCCGATTGCGGCGCCGGGATTGGTCCAAAGGTCCGGTCCCTCCTCCATCCCCTCCCAAGAGCAGGGCCGGACCAGCGGACAAAATTCCATAATTCGCGATCAAATCCAAAATTTGGAAATTATCCACCATATCAGCAGCAGTTTTCCACCGCTAAGTGGCCTGCCTGTGGATAACTTTCGTTTTTCAACTAGGAGCGACTCGGAATACAGAGTCATATATAAGTCATCGGAAGGGAAACGGACGAACCAGCGACCAGTCAGCAATGACCCGCAGGACAGCCCGGAACCCGGAAGATGATTGAGACGACCGGTTTGTTTTTCGCAAGAAAAGGAAATTGATCTCTGGATCGATGATCGGAGAAAGTCCGAAAAGGGAAGGCGCAAGCCCGATCGGATCAGACGGACTAAGATCATCAGGTGACTGGACCAAGTGCGGGTTGGAAACCGAAGCGAGGAAGCGCAAGCGGACACGTGGAAAACCACTGACCATTAACGGATTTGGACCGGAAACCGGACGCCGAACAAGCGGCTACTGGAATCGCAAGAGGATAGTGGCCCCAACAGAGGCGCAGCGGGAGCTTATCTTCGGGTAAGCTCCCGTTTTTTTGTCCTGCTTGGCCGCTGCGATGAACCGGTCTCCGGATTTTATGATTCATCCTCCGCTTTTTCGATGACCAGTGATCGCCATCACAGTGCGCTCAAAAAGACTCGGCTAACCAAGGGCTGCGGTATCGGTCAGATGAAGCATTCCACTCGATATGATCCCGGTGCCGCACCAAGCCCTTTTGGGTATTCAGGAGAAGTTCGACGGCCATTGCGACCCGACCGTCGGACTTCTCTCGTTGCGTCCGATGGAGTCGCCAAAACCGGGCTTCGGCACCCCAGTCTGCGCCCTTTTGGATAAGCGGTTCCATCTGCATGGCTGGCGCTTTTGGTCGGGACGAAAATATTCCCGTCGCTGCCTTAAAAACTACTTGCTGTTCCTCTATTGCAATGTCGAAGTCGGCAAAACCGGTTGCGAATATCTCCCGGGGCCAGGTTGATCGACCGGTTCGATTACACTCAGGAATTTTACTGGTTTCGTCATCTATTCAAATGGCGGTAATATCGACTTAACAATTTCGAAATTCAGTAGGAGAGAATGATGTTCAAATCACAAGTTTCGCTTTTCGCTTTACTCGCGGCATCGATGACGCCGTTGGTCATGGCAAGCCCCGCCCAAGCACAAGAATCCGTGATGTCCAACAAGGACTGGTGGCCGCAAAGCCTTGATCTGGCGGCACTTCGCCAGCATGAGGCGCAGTCCAATCCCTATGGACCTGACTATGATTATGCCGCTGAATTCGCGTCGCTCGACCTCGCAGCGGTCAAGGAGGACATCCGCAAGGTTTTGACCACGTCGCAGGATTGGTGGCCAGCCGATTATGGTCATTATGGTCCGTTCTTCATCCGCATGGCCTGGCATAGCGCCGGTACCTATCGCGTCGGCGACGGCCGCGGCGGCTCCGATGGCGGGGAACAGCGTTTCGAACCGCTCAATTCATGGCCCGACAATGTCAGCCTGGACAAGGCGCGCCGTCTGGTCTGGCCGATCAAGCAAAAATATGGTCGCAAATTGTCCTGGGGTGACCTGATGGTGCTCGCCGGCAATGTTTCGCTCGAGGACATGGGTTTCAAGACGATCGGTTTCGCCGGCGGCCGGGTCGATGCCTTTCAGCCTGATCTGGTATTCTGGGGTCCCGAAGCAAAAATGCTGGCTGACAATCGCCGCGACGGCAAGGGCAACCTTACGGGACCGCTGGCGGCAACCCAAATGGGCCTGATTTATGTAAATCCGGAAGGCCCGAATGGCAATCATGATCCACTGGCTGCTGCTGCCGATATCCGTCGTGCCTTTGGCAATATGGCGATGAACGACGAGGAAACGCTGGCGCTGATCGCTGGTGGTCACACGTTCGGCAAGGCGCATGGCGCGCACAAGCCCGAAGAATGCCTGGCTCCGGAACCGTCCGCTGCCGGCATCGAAAAACAGGGCCTGGGCTGGGAGAATAAATGCGGCAAGGGCAATGCCGAGGATACGATTTCCAGTGGTCTCGAAGGAGCATGGTCCGCCAATCCGATCGCTTTCACAAACCAGTATCTCGACAATTTGTTCGGCTTCGAATGGGTCAAGACCAAGAGCCCAGCCGGTGCTACCCAATGGATTCCAAGCGATCCAGCCGCTGCCAATATGGTCCCTGACGCCCATATCCCTGGCAAGACCCATGCGCCGATCATGTTCACCACCGATATTGCGGTCAAGGAAGATCCCGGATTTCGCAAGATTGCCGAACGCTGGCATAAAAACCCCGATGAATTCGCGGCCTCCTTCGCTCGCGCTTGGTTCAAGCTGACGCATCGTGACCTCGGCCCGTCGGCCCGCTATGTCGGAGCGGACGCGCCGAGCCAGACTTTTGTCTGGCAGGACCCTCTGCCGACAGCCAATTATGCCATGATCGGCGATGCGGATGTGGCGCAACTCAAGTCAAAAATCCTGGCTTCCGGTCTGGCGACGCCCGAACTGGTGCGGACCGCATGGGCCTCGGCTTCGACCTTCCGTGGCACTGATATGCGCGGCGGTGCCAATGGTGCGCGGCTGCGGCTGGCGCCGCAACGCGACTGGTCGGTCAACGACAAGGCTGAACTGACCAAGGTGCTTGGCAAGCTGGAAGCAATCCAGAAGGATTTCAACAAGAGCGCCACCGGCGGCAAGAAAGTCTCGCTCGCCGACCTGATCGTGCTTGGCGGCAATGCAGCGGTCGAGCAGGCGGCAGACAAGGCTGGCCACAAGGTCAGTCTGCCTTTCACGCCCGGACGTGTCGATGCCACCCAGGAGCAGACCGATGCGGCATCCTTCGCCTATCTTGAACCCAAGGCTGACGGCTTCCGCAACTATTATGCCTCCGGTGCCGATCTGGCTCCAGCGGCAGCATTGGTCGACAAGGCCGACGCGCTCAATCTGACCGTACCGGAAATGACCGTGCTGGTAGGCGGGTTCCGTGCTCTCAACGCGAATGCGGGCGGGTCGTCAAATGGCGTGTTTACCGCTAATCCCGGACAGCTCAGCAATGACTTTTTCGTCAATCTGCTTGATATGAAGACCGAGTGGGCGAAGTCAGCAACGAACGTCGGGCTATACGAAGGCCGCGACCGCGACACGGGCAATAAGGTGTGGACCGCGACCCCGGTTGATCTGATTTTTGGATCAAATTCGGAATTGCGCGCCGTTGCCGAGGTCTATGCCTCCGATGATGCGGGCCAGAAATTTGTCGACGACTTCGCGGCAGCCTGGACCAAGGTGATGAACGCCGACCGTTTCTAGGTCAGGTCTGAAAAATGAAAAGCCCGGTGGCCGCGTGAACCGCAGCTGCCGGGCTTTTCTTTTGCGCGTACTTGGCAAGTCCTCGTCATCCTGAACTCGTTTACCTCCGGTGGCCTGACGGCTCAGGACCTCGGGCGTCAGGCAACTGACGCTGCTGATTGCCGCACTGGAAATTCAGCCACTAGGCTGCCGAAGATAATCCAATCCAAAAACGCGCACGAAGACACAAAGATGCGCGTCACGCTTAGTGCCTTTGTGTCTTCGTGCGAGAATCTTCAACCGCTCGGCGCTCTCACGGAAAAGGTGCTTGGCGGATATATCCCCAAACAATAACGGCCAGTCCGGCTCCCCCGTTCGTCCTGAGCCTGTCGAAGGACGGGTGCGCGCCAACATGCTTCGACAAGCTCAGCACGAACGGAGAATTTTAAATGAATTCCGGAGACAATGCACTGAATGACCCCGTCGCAGCCCCCCCCCAAAGCCGCGCTGCAAAAGCGCTTTCCTACACTCCGCCCGATCGCTTATCCTCGTGACCGGTCCTGCGCCAGATTCGGGACAGGCTCTTTGACATTCTGGATATGATCGAAACGGCATCGCTCAGCTTCCAACAACCGGACCAGATTTTTCAGCCGGTCGAAAGGTCACACTCGCCACCGGGCGGGTGACGAGAAAACGGCGAAAATTCAGAGCTTTGGGCCAAAGGTCACAGAAAATAAAAAGACGCGCTGCTGTAAAGTTCTCACGGGCAGTGCCTAGATCGCTGCCTGCGCGGTCATAATTTCCTTGCCGTCATTGCCCAGCACGGCGAGCGTGATTTTCTCGGCG
The DNA here is from genome assembly GCF_036964675.1 of Parasphingorhabdus sp. GTDB lineage: Bacteria > Pseudomonadota > Alphaproteobacteria > Sphingomonadales > Sphingomonadaceae > Parasphingorhabdus. Next base: position 55,507 of record NZ_JBALTF010000003.1, read on the forward strand.
TCCTGTTTCCCGACCAGATATATCGCGGCATTGGCAAAGGCAGGAGATTGTCCCCGGAAGGAAAAGCGGGAAAGTTTGTTTGCGCCCAGCTCGCTTGCCGCCAGATTGAGCAATAATGTCGCCATCAGCGGGCCTTGCACGACCAGGCCGGGATAGCCTTCGTCCTGCACCGCATAGGGCTTGTCATAATGGATGCGGTGACTGTTGAAGGTCAGCGCCGAGTAGCGGAACAGCAGCGGCTCGGACGGAATGATCTGCTGCTGCCAGTCCCACCCGCTCATGTCAGCAGGTTTGGCACTGGCGGGCTGAGCGGGGGCGGAAGGCCCAGCGGGCTGGCGATAGACGATATTCTGTCTTTCCCTTATCGCTACCTGCTGACCAACGCGCGTTTCATGATCGACGGCAACAAATACCAGATCGCCGGATTTCCCCGATTTCTCCTCAATCGAGGCGATGGTCGAGATGCGGGACACTTCATCACCCAATTGCAGCGAGTGATCAAAAGAGACGCTGCTCGACGCCCACATCCGGCGGGGCAGGGCGATCGGTGGCAGGAAGCCGCCTTTCGCGGGATGACCATCTTTCCCCAGTTCAGCCGCCGGAGCATCGGGTAGACAGAGACACCAGTGCAGCCCCTGTGGAATGTCGTCAGTGACCGGGCGGTCGATGGTCGCGCAAAAGCGGTGCAGCAGGCCCGGCGTTATGAGGTCGCTACGGGTCTCGCTCTTGCCGATCCAGTCTGCCCAGCCGCTCATCAATAGCTCCTCGGCAGGCCCAGCACATGTTCGGCGACATAGGACAGGATCATATTGGTGCTGATCGGAGCGACCTGATAGAGCCGGGTCTCGCGAAATTTGCGCTCGACATCATATTCTGCCGCAAAACCAAAGCCGCCATGGGTCTGGACGCAGGCTTCTCCCGCAGCCCAGCTGGCATCGGCGGCCAGCATCTTGGCCATATTGGCTTCCTCGCCGCAATTTTCGCCCGCTTCATATTTGCGCAGGCCCTCGTGGACCAGCAGCTCGGCGGCGCGCATCTGCGCATAGGCGCGGGCGATCGGGAATTGCACGCCCTGGTTCTGGCCAATCGGTCGGCCGAACAGTACCCGCTCCTTGGCATAAGCGGTGGCCTTTTCGATGAACCATTTGGCATCGCCGATACATTCCGCCGCAATCAGCAGCCGCTCGGCGTTCATGCCGGAGAGAATATAGCGAAAGCCATTGCCCTCCTCGCCGATCAGATTCGCAGCGGGGACGCGCATATTGTCAAAGAACAATTCGGTGGTGCTGTGGTTCATCATCGTCTCGATCGGCCGGATGGTCAGGCCGTTGCCCAGCGCTGCGTTCATGTCGACAAGAAAGACCGACAGGCCGTCGGTGCGCTTGCTCACCTGGTCGCGCGGCGTCGTACGGGCGAGCAACAGCATCAAGTCGCTATGCTCGGCCCGGCTGGTCCATAATTTCTGACCATTGATGACATAATCATCGCCATCACGCTTGGCGACGGTCTTGAGCGCCAGCGTATCGGTGCCGCTGGTCGGCTCGGTTACGCCAAATGCTTGCAGGCGCAATTCACCGGTGGCGATCTTTGGCAGATATTGGGATTTCTGCTCGTCCGATCCGTGGCGCAACATCGTGCCCATGATATACATTTGCGCGTGCACCGCGCCACCGTTACAGCCCTGCGCCTGAATTTCTTCGAGGATCGCTGCCGCCGCGGAAATCGGCAGTCCGGCACCGCCAAATTCTTCAGGGATCAGGGCCGCAAGATATCCCGCTTCGCCGAGAGCGTTGACAAAATCGGTCGGATATTCGCGCGCCTTGTCCCGCGCGCGCCAATATTCGCCGGGAAATTTCTGGCAAAGCTTGGCAACTTCCGCGCGTATATCACTATAATCCTGCATTCATTCCTGTCCTTCAATCATTCACGGTTGACCAGCTATGCCCGAATTCCGGGAGCGCCGGCCAAAGGCTCACAATCCGGATAGCGCATAAGCGGCGGTCATGCTCATGTTGATTGAAACGAACTCGGCTGGAATATCAACTGCCAATCACGCGAGCCGGGGATTAGATGTTCCCGCAGCTGGGCCAGTCAAATATTTCAGGACCAATACAGACGCATGGGATTGTCGATCAGCATCTTGCGCTGCAAGTCCTCGGTCACCGCGATCCTGGGGATCATGTCGACCAGATGGCCGTCGTCCGGGATGTTGGATTGCATGTTGGGATGGGGCCAGTCGGTGCCCCATAGCACGCGATCCTGATAATCCTCGACCAAGGGACGGACCGCTCTGGCAAAGTCGTCCCAGGGATCGTTGGTCGCGTCCAGCCGGTCCGGACAGGTCGCCTTGAACCAGATGTCCGGGCGGGAATCGAGCAAGGACCGGAAGGCTTTCATCTCCGGTCCGTCGGGTCCCTGGCTGACATCCGGGCGGCCCATATGATCGACCACCACCGGCACCGGTATCGCATCGATGAAGGCGCGCATCTCGTCCAATATGTCCGCTTCGAAATAGATCACGACATGCCATCTGGCGGGCAGGCGGCCGGCGACTTCGAGAAACTTGTCCTTGGGCGCATTGTCGACGAGCCGTTTGAGAAAATTGAACCGCACGCCGCGCATGCCGCCATCGTGCAGCTTTTCGAGTTCGGCCTTGCTGATGTCCGGATCAACAACAGCGACACCGCGCGCCTTGCCGCCCGACCTGGCAATGGCATCCAGAGTCGCTGCATTGTCGGTGCCGTGGCAACTTGCCTGCACTATTACATTGCGTTCGAACCCGAGATGATCGCGCAAGGCAAACAGCATGTCCGGCCCTGCGTCGGCAGGCAGATATTTTGCCTTCGGGCTGAACGGGAACAGCGCCTGCGGGCCAAAGACATGACAATGGGCGTCCACGGCTCCCGGCGGCGGGGTGAATGTCGGTTTCGACGGATTGCCATGCCAGCTTGTGATCCGGCCCTGTGTATCGGCGCTCATGCGAAAATCTCTCCGTCCATCAATTTGCGTGCGGTCCGCAGCATCGCGGCGCTGGTCACATTGCCGCCATCATCGACTTCCATGACGCAGGTGGTTTCTCCAGTCGGATGTTCTACCGACATGGTTTTGCGACTGCCCTCGGGGATATCGGCGACCTCGGCGGCGGGCGAATTTTCGATCAGGCAGGCCGTTGCAACCGTCACCGCAGCGAGCACGCCAACACTGGCATGGGCGCGCTTGGGAATGAAACTGCGCACCGTTATCGCGCCGCCGTTTCTGGGTGCGGCGACCAGCATCATCTTGGGCACAGATTTCTCCGCGACATCGGCGAGATTCATGCGCTCGCCAGCAGCCAGCCGGATCGCCTCGATACGCGCCTTCACGTCTTCGGCTGCATCCAGTTCGTCGCGGCTTTCATAGCCGGTTGCACCGACATCTTCCGCCTTCATCACGATGCAGGGCATGCCATTGTCGATCAACGTGCAGCGCACATCATTGATGATGTCTACCGCGTTTCCGGTGGGCAGCAAGGCGCCGCAGCTCGATCCCGCGGTATCGCGAAACTCCAGCGGCACTGGCGCCGCTGTTCCGGGCACGCCATCGATGCGGGCTTCGCCGGAATAGACTGGCATGCCGCCGCGCGTCTCCACCGTGGCGACGGCGGATTGCGCGGTATTCTCCATGAATATCGTGACCTTGGTCTGCTCGCCCGTGGCTGCAACCAGTCCGCGCTCGATCGCAAATGGGCCAACGCCGGCCAATATATTTCCGCAATTCTGCGCATCGCTGACCAAAGCCTGATCGACAAAGACTTGCAGAAACAGATAATCGACATCAATGCCGTCGCGATCCGATTTTTTGACGATGGCAACTTTGCTGGTCAGCGGATCGGCTCCGCCCATGCCGTCAATCTGCCGCTCATCGGGAGATCCCATGACGCGGAGCAGAAACGGGTCCAGCTCAACTCTGTCGGAAGGCACGTCCGCCGCCAGAAAATAGCCGCCTTTTGACGTCCCGCCGCGCATCCACATGACACGGGCCGAGGTCATCGGCGCATCAGACATATTTCAGGCCTTCCTTCTCCAGCCGCTCGCGCATGCTGTACATGTCGAGGCCCAAGATGCCGCTCTCCAGCTTCTGCCTTTTGTCTTCCTCATTGGCCTCCCGCGCCTGCGCCTTTTCCAGCACTTCGGCCGCATTTTGCCGCGGCACTACACAAACGCCGTCATCATCGGCGACGATCACATCACCCGGATTTACAAGAGCGCCGGCGCAGACGATCGGGATATTCACCGAACCCAATGTGTTCTTGACGGTGCCCTGGGCAAAGACAGCTTTCGACCAGACCGGAAAATTCATTTGGGTGAGATCGCGGACATCGCGAACACCGGCGTTGATGATCAGGCCGCGACCACCACGTGATTGCGCCGATGTCGCCAGAAGGTCGCCGAAATAGCCATCTTCGCAGGGGCTGGTCGGTTCCAGAACCAATATGTCGCCCGCCTGCATCTGTTCGATCGCGACATGGACCATCCAGTTATCGCCGGGCGCTGCCGATATGGTGACGGCATTTCCGGCCACGCGCGCTCCGGCATAGATCGGCGTCATATGCGAGGCCATGAGGCCGGTTCGGCCCTGTGCTTCGTGGACTGTCGCCACGCCGCATTTGCCGAGTGCATCGACCAGTTTCAGATCGGTCCGTTCAATATTCTGAACAACAATATTCGCCATTTTCAATTCCTCTAACAATCATGTCAGTGTCGCAGGCCAAGCGGGATTGCGCAATTTGGAACTTGGGCCGGGCTATAAGATTGTGCTAATCCTGTTCCATGGAAATTTGGGAACTCAACTTGCGTCATTTGTATGCAGCGATGGAAATCTGCGACAAAGGCAGCATAAGCGCTGCGGCAGATGCGGTAAATCTGACCCAGCCGGCGATAACCCAGGGGTTGGTGAAGCTCGAAACACAATTGGGGCAACCGCTGTTTGAGCGTCATCCGGACGGGATGACTCCGACGTCCGCTGCGACGATATTTGTCCCCAGGATCGAGGCCGCACTGGCCAATATCGGTTCGACCCGCGTGACCATGGCGCAATTGCGCGCCTTTCTGTCGGTGGCAGAGCATGGCAGCTATCCAACCGCCAGCGCGATGTCGGGTCTGGCGCAGCCATCGCTGCATCGTTCGGTTGCCAATCTTGCCATCGCCCTGAAGCGCAAATTGCTGGAACGGCGCGGCAAAGGCATGGCGCTGACCGCACAGGGTCGCGCGCTGGCCCGCCTCTTCCGTCTGGCCCGCGCCGAACTTGCCGCCGGACTGTCGGAACTGGAGGCACTCAAGGGCCGGGAAACGGGCATAATTTCGATTGGCGCCATGCCTCTGTGCAGAGCGCGTCTGCTGCCCAAGGCTGTGGCGCAATTTCACCATGCTTATCCCGAAAGCGAAATCCGGATTGTCGAGGGCAGCCATAATGAGCTTATCGAGCCACTGCGTGACGGTGAACTGGATCTTCTGATCGGGGCGCTGCGCGATCCCCCGCCCGGCGATGACGTGCAACAAAGGCCGCTATTCGAAGATCATCCGGTGGTTATCGGCCGCTATAGTCATCCATTGCAGGGCCACCGCCCCGATCTCGAGAAACTCGCCAGTTACCCGTGGATCATCGCTGCCCCTGGCACGCCGCTCAGAATGCGGTGGGAGCAAATGTTCGAGTCTGCGGGGATAGCCTGTCCGGATGTTCCGATAGAATGCGGTTCGGTGATTACCATCCGCCAGATATTGCTCGAAAGCGATTTTCTGACCTTGCTCTCGCCGGATCAGGTTGCCGTGGAACTGGAGGCGGGATGGCTGTCGGCAATCGGCGAGCCGCCGGAAGGGTTGCACCGGATCATCGGCGCAACCACGCGCGCGGGCTGGATGCCAACCGCGATGCAGCGGGCTTTCATGGCGATGCTGGAAGCGGCGGCGAAAAACTGAATTCGCTTTATCTTATAGCCAATCTCGCTTTCCAATTGGCAGATATCTCGGCTTGCAGATAGCATCCGGTCATGACGCAAAATGTCTCTCTTATCGGTTTCGGTGAAGCGGGCTCGACCTTTGCCAGGGCAGGCGGTTGGGGTGATGCCGCGCGAGTCTATGATATCAAGGACAAGTTGTCGGAATATAGGGCGGCAGGTGTGATCGGATGCGCTTCCTCGCGTGACGCGATAAAGGGTTCCGCTGCGATCATCAGTCTTGTGACCGCCGGTCAGGCTATGGCTGCTGCAGAAGAAGCTGCACAGGGCATTGCACCGGGCGCGCTATATTTTGATATGAATTCGGTGGCACCCGATACCAAACGCAGCGCGGCAAAATATATTGATGAAGCAGGCGGACGCTATGTCGATGTTGCGGTCATGGCGCCGGTCAATCCCGCCGAGATGTCCGTGCCGCTGCTGCTTTCCGGCGCTGATGCAGCCGATGGAGCGCTTGTTCTGGGCAAGCTCGGTTTTGACAATATTCGTCTGGTGGATGGAGAAATCGGCAAATCATCATCGATCAAGATGATCCGTTCGATCATGGTCAAGGGCATCGAAGCGCTGACCGCAGAAATGATGCTCGCCGCCCGCGAAGCCGGTGTCAGTGACGATGTTCTGCAATCGCTCGGTCCGGAATGGGCTGAAAAGGCAAATTACAATATCGAGCGGATGACCACCCATGGGTTGCGCCGCGCAGAAGAAATGGAACAGGTCGCTTTGACCCTGGATGCACTGGGCATCGAACCACTGATGACAAAAGCCACGATTGCCCGCCAGCGGCAAATGGCGAATAAGGGAGGACTGGCAGCATGAGCCTGATCATTGATTGTCATGGTCATTATACCACAGCGCCGACAGCGCATAATGAATGGCGCGAGGCGCAGAAGGCGGCTTATGCGTCCGGCGAACCGGCCGGGCCTTATCCCGAAATTTCCGACGACCAGATCCGCGAAACGCTTGAGGCAAACCAGATCAGGTTGCTGAAAGAGCGCGGTGCAGACATGACGATATTCTCGCCCCGCGCATCGGCGATGGCGCCGCATATCGGTGATGAAGGCGTCGCCAAAAAATGGGCGCAGGTGAATAATGATCTGATCAAGCGCTGCGCCGAACTCTATCCGGATATATTCGTGCCAGTCTGCATGTTGCCGCAAAGTCCGAAAGCGGACATGCAGGGCAGTATCGAGGAGCTGGAACGTTGCGTCGACATGGGTTTTGTCGGATGCAATCTCAATCCCGACCCCGGCGGCGGCAAGTTTGAACACCCGCCGTTGACCGATACATTCTGGTATCCGTTCTACGAGAAAATGGTAGAGCTGGACGTACCGGCGATGATCCATGTTTCGGGCAGCTGCAATCCGGCCATGCATGCAACCGGCGCTTATTATATCGCGGCAGACACGATCGCCTTCATGCAATTCATCCAGGGCGATCTGTTCAAGGATTTTCCGGATCTGCGGTTCATCATTCCGCATGGCGGTGGCGCGGTTCCCTATCATTGGGGGCGCTATCGCGGCCTTGCCGACATGCTCAAGCAACCGGATCTGTCCGGCCATGTGATGAACAACGTGTATTTTGACACCTGTGTCTATCACCAGCCCGGCGTCACGTTGCTGGCCGACGTGATCGACAACAAAAATATCCTGTTTGGCAGCGAAATGGTCGGGGCGGTGCGCGGCATCGACCCGCAGACAGGTCAATATTTTGATGACACGAAACGTTATGTTGATGCGCTCGATATTTCCGATGCCGAGCGGCACGCGATTTTTGAGGGCAATGCGCGGCGGGTCTACCCCCGGCTGGATGCCCAATTGAAGGAGAGAGGATTATGAGCAAGCAACAGGTCCGGGATATTCATGCATATCTCGCCGAACTGGACGATATCCCGGGAACCCGGGTGTTCACCGCAGCGCGGGCAAGAAAAGGCTATTGGCTGAACCAGTTTGCGATGAGTCTGATGAAATCGGAAAATCGCGAGGCGTGGAAAGCGGACGAGAGAAAATATCTCGAAGACTGGCCGATGACCGAAGATCAAAAGGAAGCCATATTGGCGCGCGACTATAATCGTTGCCTCGATCTGGGCGGCAATGTCTATTTTCTGGCCAAGGTATTTTCAACCGACGGACTGAGCTTTGCTGAGGCGGTTTCGACCATGACCGACATGAGCTTTCCCGAATATCAGGACATGATGAAGAAGGGCGGACGTTCGCCAGAGGGCAATCGCTCGATCAAGGCCAATCTTGCGGCGGCCGACAATAACAAGGGAGTGAATTGATATGGCGCGTATCACGGCAGGTGTTGGCAGCAGCCACGTTCCGTTGCTCGGCGTAGCGGTTGATCAGGGCAAGACGAAAGATGACTATTTCGCTCCGATATTCGAAGGCTATGAATGGACGAAAAAATGGGAAAAGGAAGAAAAGCCGGATGTGATCATTCTGGTCTACAACGACCATGCTTCCGCTTTCGACATGAAGTTCATCCCGACCTTCGCCATTGGTTGTAGTGAAAGCTACAAGCCGGCGGATGAGGGCTGGGGGCCGCGCGAGGTGCCGGACGTCGAAGGCCATGCCGATCTGTCCTGGCATATAGCGCAGAGCCTGATCCTCGACGAGTTCGACATGACGATCATCAACGAGATGGACGTCGATCACGGCCTGACCGTGCCGCTCAGCATGATGTATGGTCAGCCGGAAAAATGGCCGGTGAAAGTGGTGCCGCTCGCGGTCAACGTTGTCACCTATCCGGTGCCGTCCGGCAATCGCTGCTGGGCACTCGGTGAAGCGATCAAACGCGCCGTTGAAAGTTTCCCGGAAGATTTGAACGTACAGATCTGGGGAACCGGCGGCATGAGCCATCAGTTGCAAGGACCGCGTGCCGGTCTGTTAAACCCCGAATGGGATAATAAGTTTCTCGACGGCCTGATCGGCGACAGCGACGAGATCCGCAATATTCCGCATATTGAATATCTGCGCGAAACCGGCAGCGAGGGCATCGAGATGGTGATGTGGCTGATCATGCGGGGGGCGCTCGGCGAAAAGACCAAATGCCTGCACCGTCACTATCATATCCCCTGCAGTAACACGGCGATCGGGCATATCGTGCTCGAACCCGACAATTAAATTCGACGGAGAATTAACATGAAAATTGCACTCGCCGGCGGCGGCGCTTTTGGCGAAAAACATCTCGACGGTCTGAAGAATATTGACGGTGTTGAAGTGACAGCGCTGGTCGGTCGGCGTCTGGAACCGACGCAGGCGATGGCGGATAAATATGGCGTCGGCTTCGCCACCACAGATTATGAAGCGATGCTAGAACGGGATGATGTCGATGCGGTGATCCTCTGCACGCCAACCCAGATGCACGCCGATCAGTCGATCAAGGCGATGAATGCGGGCAAGCATGTCGAGGTCGAAATCCCGCTGGCCGACAGCTGGGCCGACGCCCAGGCGGTGATGGACAAGCAGAAGGAAACCGGCCTTGTCTGCATGGTCGGGCACACTCGCCGCTTCAATCCGTCGCACCAATATGTGCACAACCGGATCAAGGCGGGCGAGTTTAATATCCAGCAAATGGACGTGCAGACCTATTTCTTCCGCCGCCAGAATATGAACGCCAAGGGTCAGCCGCGCAGCTGGACCGATCATCTGCTCTGGCATCACGCGGCCCATACCGTTGACCTGTTCGCCTATCAGGCAGGCCCGATCGTGCAGGCAAATGCCATCCAGGGGCCGATCCATCCGGACCTGGGCATCGCGATGGATATGTCGATCCAGCTGAAGGCCGAAAGCGGCGCTATCTGCACCCTGTCGCTCAGCTTCAACAATGACGGTCCGCTGGGTACATTCTTCCGCTATATCGGTGACACAGATACCTATATCGCGCGCTACGACGATCTGGTGAATGGCAAGGAAGAAGCCATTGACGTGTCCAAGGTCGACGTGTCGATGAACGGTATCGAATTGCAGGATCGCGAATTTATCGCCGCTATCCGGGAAGGCCGCGAACCGAACAGCTCGGTTGCGCAAGTATTGCCCTGTTACAAGGTGCTCCACGATCTGGAGCAGCAGCTCGGGTGAAAACCCAGGTTGCCATAATAGGAGCGGGACCGGCCGGACTATTATTGGGTCATTTGCTGCGCGCCGAGGGCATTGATTGCGTCATCGTAGAGCGCCAGGCACCGGACTATGTGCTCGGGCGGATAAGAGCGGGTGTGTTGGAACGGACGACGACGGATTTGATGGACCGGCTCGGCATCAACGAGCGGTTGCACAGCGAGGGCCTGAAGGAATCCGGCTTCGCGCTTGCCGATGGCGAACGGCTGATCCGGATCGATACACTCGGGCTCACCGGTAAATATGTGACGATTTACGGCCAGACCGAAGTGACGCGCGATTTGATGGATGCTGCGCCGGAACGCGGTCTGCAAATCATCTACGAAGCCGCCGATGTTTCGTTGCACGATGCCGAAAGCGACAATCCTTACATCACCTTCGAAAAAGACGGTTCAGCCCAGCGCATCGATGCAGATTTTATCGCCGGCTGCGATGGCTATTATGGTCCTTCGAGAAAGGCAATTCCGGCAAATGTGGCAAAGGAATTTGAGCGCGTCTATCCGTTCGGCTGGCTGGGCATTTTGGCCGATGTACCGCCATGTCACGAGGAACTGATCTACGCCAATCACGAACGCGGCTTTGCGCTGGCATCGATGCGCTCGCGGACCCGCAGCCGCTATTATATCGACGTTGCCCTGACCGAAAAAGTCGAGGACTGGTCCGATGAAAGGCTATGGGATGAACTCGCCATCCGCCTCGGCCCGGAAGCGGCGGCGAATATGACGCGCGGGCCATCGATCGAAAAAAGCATCGCGCCGCTGCGCTCCTATGTGTTCGAACCGATGCGCCATGGCCGTCTTTTCCTGGCCGGGGATGCCGCTCATATTGTTCCACCGACCGGTGCCAAGGGATTGAACCTCGCCGCCTCGGATGTGGCTTATTTGTCCGAAGCCTTGATCGGCTTTTTCAAACAGGGCGATCATGACGCGATCGCGGGCTTTTCGGTCAAGGCATTGGCCAGAGTTTGGAAGTCCGAGCGGTTCAGCTGGTCGCTGACCAAGCTGATGCACCGCTTTCCCGAAGACGGTCCGTTCGAACGGCAGATGCAGATGGCGGAACTGGACTATATCGCCAGCAGCGTCGCTGCCCAGACCAGCATTGCAGAAAATTATGTAGGACTGCCTTTATGAGCATATCAAAACGCAGCATCAATGGCAGAAGCATCAATCCGGTCGGACTGGGCTGCATGTCGCTATCCTGGGCCTATGGCGTGCCGCCGTCGGAAGAGGATGCGGCCAGGTTGCTGCACCAGGCGCTGGACCTGGGCTATGACCATCTCGATACCGCCAATATTTATGGCCTCGGCCATAATGAAACTCTGATCGGCAATGCGCTGCACGGCCGCCGGAAAGAGTTTTTCCTCGCCACCAAAATGGGGCTGATTATCGATGGGGCAAAACGCGGCGTTGATTGCAGTCCGGCGGCGATCCGGAAATGTGTCGAGGAATCGCTGACAAGATTGCAGACTGATTTTATCGATCTCTATTATATGCATCGCCGGGATTTTGATGTGCCGATCGAGGAATCGGTTGGCGCGATGGCCGAGCTTATCAAGGAAGGCAAAATCGGCAGCATCGGTCTGTCCGAAATGTCGGCAGAAACGCTCCGAAAAGCAGCGGCGGTACACCCCATCGCCGCCGTCCAGACCGAATATTCGCTGTGGACCCGAAATCCGGAAATCGCGGTCCTCGAGACCTGCCGTGAACTGGGCACAACGCTCGTTGCTTTCTCCCCGGTTGCGCGCGGTGTATTGGCCAATGGCGTGCGCGATGTTGATGCGCTGGCGGAGAAGGATCTCCGCCGCAATATGCCCCGGTTCAACGAAGAGAATTGGCCGAAAAACCTGGGACTGGTTGATCAGTTTAATGCGATCGCAGCGGAGGAGGGTGTTTCACCCGCGCAACTGTCCCTGGCCTGGGTATTGTCGAGAGGCGAGCATGTTGTCGCCATTCCCGGAACCGCCTCCATCGCTCATCTGGAAGAAAATCTCGCGCGGTGGGACTGGCAAATCTCCGCGGCAACGGAGGCCCGCCTTGATGCCCTGATCAATCAGACAAGCGTTGCCGGACCGCGCTACGGAGAGCTGATTCAGCAAACCATCGACACCGAGGAATTTGCCGGATGACGCTCGATGTCATCATAAATTACGCCGCGCCCACCGATTTTCGCCAGCGCTATTATGCCAATGACCATAGCAAGGACACGGTGGTGATCGATGGGCGCTCCATACTTGTCTTATCGATTTGCAGGGCAAGACACGCAAGGCTGAGCTGGCCAAAAAGAAGGCTGGTGTGCCGCTGGACGCGCCGAGCCTGGCGATATTGTCCAACTATTGAAAAATAAGGCCGGATCGCAGTGCGCAATCCGGCCTTCGTCATTTTATTTTAGCAACAGCTTTGCTAGATACGAGCGGCAGCGATATCCGCCCCTTCTCTCAGCGCATTCAGCTTTTTCCAGCAAACCTGCGGATCAATCTTGCCATAGCCGGCGAAGGTGCCAAAACCGCAATCGGTGGACGCGATGACGCGATCAGCACCGACGATATCGATAAAATGTTCCAGACGCTGGGCAATCAATTCCGGATGCTCGACATAGTTGGAACAGGTGTCGATCAGGCCGGGCGCCAATATCTTGCTGTCCGGTATCTTGGCGTCAGCCCAGACCTTCCACTCATGTTCGTGGCGCGGGTTGGCGGCTTCGAACAGAACCGTGTCGGGACGCGCCTTCAAGATAATATCGACAATGCTTTCCAGCGGAATGTCGTGATCATGCGGCCCTTCATAATTGCCCCAGCAGATGTGCATCCGCAATTTGTCCTTCGGAATATTGGCGGTCGCTGCGTTCAAAGCCTCGACATTGGCCTCGGCGATCTTGAGAAAGTCCGCCTCACTGGCATCCTGATAGCCTGTATGACGCGACATCGCGAGATCGGGACAATCGAGTTGCAAATAGAATCCCGCCTCTGCAATGGCCTCATATTCCGGGCGCATGGCATCGACCAGATCAGCCAGATAGGCTTCATGATTCGGATAATATTGATTCGGCTGAAACGCGGTAATCAGGCCGGGAGATGCAGCATTCATGAAACCCTGAATGGACTTGCCCTCGGTGGCCTTCTTGAACCGACCTATATCTTCATGACATGGTTCAAGATTGACCAGCTTGACTTCACTGATGCAGGCCGCCCGGACAAATTCCTGATCACCCATGATCGCGCCCAGCTTCTTGCGAAACTCGGGAAGCGGCGCGAGATCCAGCGCCGGTTTCCGCGGGACGTCGCCGCCAAAGCCGGACAAGCGCTCCGTCATATAGGTGGAATAGCCGACTTTGCCGAGCTCCCCATCGCTGACAAATGTAACGCCCGCTGCAATCTGCTGGTCTACGACAGAAGATATCGCCGCCTGAACCTTGCTATCAAATTCAGCTTCATCATAAGGTTCGCCATGGTCGCGGGCGAGCAGGAGCGGAACCAGTTCGTCGCCTCTTGGCAGACTTCCTACATGTGTGGTTGCAATCTTCATCCGACCTCCCAATCATAATATTTTTTGTATGTCTTACTTACAATAGCAATTGACGTTCTGGTACGTAACACATACAAACCGATTGAAAGTCAATGTTGCAACCAAAATTGTTGCATATAAAATATTCTTAGGAGCAATGGACCGATGGCAAATCAACAATCACTTGAGCAAATTCTCGACCAAGCTGGAGACACTGTCGAACTTTTGCGCAACCAGCAGGTTGGACCTAATGTCTATCCAGGCGTCCCGGCCGAATTTTCCAACTGGCGCGTGGAGCAGCGGGCTTGGAATGATAGCTGTGTGCTGTTCAATCAATCCTATCATATGGCCGAGTTGATGGTTGAAGGACCGGATGCCTTTGAATTTCTCAATGGCATTGGCATCAACAGTTTCAAGAATTTTGTCCCCGACCGGGCCAAGCAATTTGTGCCCGTCAGCCATGATGGATTCGTGATCGGCGATGTCATCCTGTTCTATCTGGCCGAAAATAAATTCAACCTCGTCGGTCGTGCGCCAACGCTCAACTGGATCACCTTCCATGCGGAAACCGGTGATCATGATGTGAAGCTTACCTATGACGAACGGACAGCAGCTCGCCCCGACCCGGAAAACCGGCGCCACTATCGCTATCAGGTGCAAGGCCCCAATTCTGCCAAGGTGATCGAAGATGTCACTGGCAAGCCAGCCCCGGAACTGAAATTCTTTCACATGTGCTGGATGGAAATTGGCGGCAAGAAAGTGCACGCCCTGCGTCACGGCATGGCCGGTCAGCCCGGATTTGAACTCATGGGTCCCTGGGAAGAGCGCGAAGCGGTGCACAGCGCCCTGGTCGAAGCCGGCAAAGCGCATGATATGCGACTGGTCGGCGGCCGCACCTATTCGTCCAACACGCTCGAATCGGGCTGGATCCCCTCCCCGCTGCCAGCAATCTATACCGGCGAGGCGATGAAGCCCTATCGCGAATGGCTGACCGGCAAAGACTATGAAGCCAATGCGTCGATCGGCGGCAGCTATGTTCCCGACAGCGTCGAAGGCTATTATCTCAGCCCCTGGGATTTGGGTTACGGATTTTTCGTAAAATTCGATCATGATTTTATCGGCCGCGCCGCGCTCGAAAAAATGGCTGAGCAACCCAAGCGCAAGAAGGTCACGCTGGCACTCGACAACGCCTCGGTGACCGACGCCATTTATACGCAATTTGAAAAAGAGGGCTTGCGCGCCAAATTCATGGACTTCCCCAGCGCGGTTTATGCAATGCATCCGTTTGACCGGGTCGAGGTCGATGGCGAGCTGATCGGCCTGTCCACCTGGATCGGTTATACCGCCAATGAAGGCAAGATGCTGACGCTGGCGATGGTCGACGAAAAATATGCCGAGCCGGGCACGGAAGTGGACTTCATCTGGGGCGAGCCGGATGGCGGCACCAGCAAGCCCACGGTTGAACCCCATCGTCAGGTCACGATCAAGGCAATCGTCGCACCCACTCCCTATTCGGAAGTCGCCCGCACTGCCTATGCCGAGAGCTGGCGCACAAAGACTGCAAAATAACCAAAAAATAAAAGAGGGAATTTACATGTCTGATATTGCAGCTTTGACGGCGCGCATTGACAAGTTGGAACACGAACTGGGGATTGAACAGGATATAAACCAGATCCGCCGGGTCCAATATAGCTACGGATATTTTATCGACAAATCGCAATATAATGAATGTGTCGATCTGTTCTCCGACGAAGGGGACGTCTGGTTTCTCGGCGGAATTTACAAAGGCAAGGCCGGCGTCGAACGTCTGTACAAGGAACGGTTTCAGAATATATTCACCGCCGGCCACAATGGCCCCAAATATGGCTGGCTGCTCGATCACCCGCAGCTGCAAATGGTCATAGACGTCGCGGATGATCGCAAGACCGCCAAAGTGCGCGGACGGTCGATGATGCAGGCCGGTCTGCATGAAACAGCGGAAGGCGATCCCCGCGCCTGGTGGGAAGGCGGCATTTACGAGAATGAATATGTTCGCGAAGATGGCGTCTGGAAGATCAAGGCATTGCGCTACTTTCCCCATTGGCATGGCAGCTTCGCCGATGGCTGGCAAAAAACGCCGATCGATTTTATCCCGATGGCAACGACCTGTTTCCCGGAAGATCCGCTGGGGCCCGACGAATTGATATACCCAGTGCCGCGCCTCTGGCCGGCCACGGACATTGTCGATTTTCATTATCCACACCCGGTTACCGGCAAACCTATCATTGCTGACAACAGCCGGGCGCGTGAGGGGTTCAAGGATTGACGGCCATGGATGCAGTCGAGAGGTTGATCGCGGAACGCGCCTGTGAGCGATTGATCATCGATTATGCCGCGCTGAATGATGCCGGTGACTGGGCTGCGGTTGCCGCGCTTTATGTTGCGGACGGCCGGATGAGTCGGCCCACCGCACCCGATGATTTTGTCGTGGGACGCGATGCGATACTGGCGGCATTTAATGCCCGCCCCACCCGCGCATCGCGTCATATCTGCGCCAACATACGCGTCACGGTCTCATCCGCTGGCACCGCAACCGCCACCAGCCAGATCTTGCTGTTCACCGGCTCCGATCAGGCGCCCAAAGTCGGCAGCTATCAGGACCGGATGATCCCGACCGAGGATGGCTGGCGCTTTGTCGAACGGAAGGGCAGTCTGGATTTTTAAGAGGACGAGAGAATGACCGCTGATGCCGACGCAGCATTGAGCCCCGCCACCGCAGAAATTGATGCAAAGATTCAGTATCTTTTGCCAGGTTCGCTGATCAATCGACGGTTCTGGGCACCCGGCGAGGAATATAATACCGGCGAATATGCGCCCTATGATGTGAAAATTAAAAATGCGCGGCTGGCCGGACCTTTCACACTCGATGATCATGGCTTTGCCATCGAACGGCACAAGACCGACATCACCGACTGGCTGGCCAATTACGGGCCTGATGGCGAATATGCGAAACAGGTGCAGGACGTCGCCCGGCAAATGACCGGCGCGGATTTTGTCATTCCGATGGGCGGCATGATCCGCACGTCGGGAAAAACCAGCAAGGACGTGCAGCCACCGGCCGGTGAGGCCCATGTCGACTTTACCGAAAAGTCAGCGACCCAATTGGCGGAGAGGCTCTATCGCGCCCAGCGCCCGGATGGCAAAGGCTATGATCGCTTCATCTGCTTCTCCTTGTGGCGCGTCCTGTCCCCGCCACCACAAGACTGGCCGCTGGCTTTGTGCGAAGGCCCGTCGGTCAAGGACGGGGAAGGCACGCATAATACCAAGGTCGATGTCGATGTCATTCCAACCGGCGATGATCTGTTTGTCGAAATTCCGGGCGAGGAAGACATGATGGCCGCGACAATATTCCGCTATTCGCCCGACCATCGCTGGTGGTATTTTCCGGACATGACTGCCGATGAGGTAATCTTCATCAAATTCTATGATTCCGATCATGACGGGGCATGGCGCGCGCCGCATACCGCCTTTCCCGACACCAGTCGTCCGGATGCGATCGAGCGCCGCAGTTTCGAATTTCGCGGCACTGCCTATTTCACCAATGACTAGGAGCAAAAGGCGATGACCGCATTACCCGCTACCAGTGACGATGGCGCCTTTTGGGACCTGTGGCTTACGCCTTATTATCTGCCCTGCATCACGGCAGCAGACGAAGTCGGCACCTTCGCCGCGATTTCCGGTGAAGCGCTGACGACGGAGGCTCTGGCCAAGCAGCTGGATGCGGAACCGCGGGCTCTCGGGATTCATCTCGGATTGCTGGCTGGCCTTGGCATGGTCGAGCGGCGCGATGGCAAATGGCGCGCCACCGCGCTGGCCCGCACCTGGATGCATCCGCAGGCCGAAGGCTATTATGGCCCGCTGCTCGGCAGTTTCCAGCAGGGCATGCCGCTGCACAAGCAGATGGTCGAAACGCTTCAGACCGGCGAGAAGGGCTCTGACAGCCTTTCCTTTACCGAAGAATGGGAACGCGGCGCGCTGCCGCAGGACATGGCCGATCATATCG
The DNA here is from genome assembly GCF_036964675.1 of Parasphingorhabdus sp. Taxonomy (GTDB): domain Bacteria; phylum Pseudomonadota; class Alphaproteobacteria; order Sphingomonadales; family Sphingomonadaceae; genus Parasphingorhabdus. The sequence goes on from NZ_JBALTF010000003.1 coordinate 73,156, forward strand.
CGGCGTTCATGAATTCCCATAGCATCGCAGCGGCAAAGGCCGTGGCGCGGCTTCCGGTGATTTCCAGTATCAAAAAGCTGCTGGATGTTGGCGGCGGATCGGCTATTTTCTCGATAGAAATGGCGCAGGCGAACGCAGCTCTCCATGCTACCGTGCTGGAGATCGACACCATGTGCGTATCGGCGCAGCGCTATATCGACAATGCAGGTGCCGGCGAGTGGGTCGCTACTGTTGCGGTCGATATGTTCCGGCAGGACTGGCCGACGGGCTATGACGCCCATTTCTTTTCCAATATATTCCATGACTGGTCTGACGAGACATGCAAATTGCTCGCTGGCAAGTCCTTCGCGGCACTTCCCTCCGGCGGCCGGATCGTGCTGCATGAAATATTGATGAATGATGACGGCACCGGGCCGCTCGTCGCTGCAGCCTTTTCCATGCTCATGCTTTTGGGCACCCGGGGCAGGCAATATTCGCTACCAGAATTTGCCGAAATTCTCGAAAGCGTTGGCTTCGTCAATGTGCAGGCCGAACGCACCGGCGGTGGCTATTATTCGCTGGTCACCGCAGACAAACCGTAAAGGGAACCCGATATGCTCTCGACCATGGACAAGCCGCATCTCGAATTTGCCTTTGAATGCCGGCTCAAATTTACCCGTGTGCTGAGCATTCCGGGCTTGCCGCAGGGCGGGATGCGCAGCGCCGTGCTGGTGGATGAGGGCACGTTTGAAGGGCCCAGATTGCGTGGCAAGGCGGTACCCAATTCAGGCGGGGACTATGCGCATTTTGGCGAGGACGATACCGCGCGCTTTGATGCGAGATATTGCCTGGAAGAAGATGATGGCACGATCATCTATATGCAGAACCGGGGTTTTCTCTGGGGTCGCTCTCCCGATGCGATGACCCGGCTCCGTGCCTGGGCTTTCGAAAATGGCCCGGCCGTCGATCATGCCGATTATTATCTGCGCGGCCAGCCAACCTTTGAAGTATCCGCGGGCAAGCATGACTGGCTGACTCGCCATGTCTTTGTTGGCGTAGGTGAACGCAAGCCGGACGGCAATTTGCTGCGCTATTATGCGCTGACCTGAGCAGCGATATTCAGGGAATCTGCGGCTTCAAAAAATCAGCGTTTTCCTCAATCATCTGGCGCACGGAACGGGCTTTTCTGCCGGTCAGCTTCTCCACATCATCGGTACAGATGTCGAGGAAACCTTCACGGATACTGCGCTCGAAACTGACCATGTCATCGCTGTTCCAGGGAATGCCGGCAACGCTCTGGTCATCGACCGGTTCACGAGGGATGCCCATCGCATCAAACATGGCATACATGCCGTCATCATCACTCTCGACCAGCCGGACCGAACAACCGACAATCTCGTTCAGCATGGCGACGATCTCAGCAAAATTTTCACTGTTCGGCCCGGTGATGGGATAAGCCTTGTTCGCATGGCCATCCTGGGTCAGCACCGCCACGGCGCAATTGACGCAATCGTCCCGCCAGACCATGGCCTCCCTGCCGCCCGCCGTGCTCGTCTGCCAGATGCCCGAGGCGATAAAGCCCGGCCCGGCATTCAGAATCATGGCATCGGCATAATGGGCATCGCGCATGAAGGTCCAGCTGCAGCCGCTTTGCCGGATCAGATTTTCCGTTTCGCGATGATCAACGGTGACAATGGCGGGATTGTCCTGCTCGACATTGACGAAGCTGGTGTAGACGATATGCTGCACGCCATTGGCAGCGGCGGCATCAATGGCTGCTTTATGTTGCTGCACGCGTGCGCTGACTCTTGTGCCGGAAATCAACAACATCTTGTCCGCACCCGCGACGGCCTCAGCCAATGTCTCCGGCTTGTCGAAATCGCCATATCGCACGGTGCAACCCTGGGCGACACGGTCATCCAGCTTGCCCGGCGTGCGGGAGATCAGGATCAGGTCTTCCCCGCGACCCATGGTGATCAGCTTGTCGGTTGCCGAGCGTCCATAGTGACCCGACGCGCCGGTAATGACAATTTTCGTCATGCGGCAGCGTCAAGCTTTGCCTGGCTGACCCACCAGCCATGGATTTGCGGACGCAGCCGCTCCGGTATCTCAATCTTGGCGACCGGCCCGGCTGCGACATTGCCGGCGTCGATGATCCAGCATTGATGGTTGAAATCTTCCGGCCCCGTCTGTTCATCGACAACCGCGACCAGCCAACCTTCGTGGCCATCCTGCCTGGATGGCACATGCACGGGTTCCTCGATGCAATGGGCCGGCGGCAGTGCCATGGCCTGCATCTGCCCGCCGCGCATGTCGATGCGCAGCAGCATGTTGAACATCGCGCCGACAGGACCGCCAAACACCGGTGGCCCCTGCATTTCCGGGTTCATCGTCAACATCCAGCCATGATCATAGGCCCTGCCATGCTTGTCCGCCGGAATGACCGGAAAGTCTCCCGAAGGACCGATTGCCGTTTCAACAATTTCATTGCTTTCACCGTTCATGTCGAGCGTCCAGCGGGCCAGCCGGCCTTCCATTTCCCACGGCGGAATGTTCAGACCCGAAACGCGCTGAATGAACGGGAATGCATTTACATTGGACAGGCATTGATCGAACAGGATGCGTCCGTTGGCGTCTTCATGCGCGTTCATCATATGATAGCAGGACACGCCCTTGGGTCCCTTGAACCAGCGCATTTCGGAAACATCGCCATAGCGCGGCATCACGCCGACCCAGCTTTCCAGTTCCATTTCATGGCCCCAGTGATCACCACCAGCTTTCAGCCGGTCAAGGTCACAAGTTGTCGGATAGATCGGGAACAGCGCATGGTTTTCGGTAATGGTGAAATCATGCATCATTGCGCAATAGGGTGCATCGAACCATTGTTCTTTGGTCAGATTTCCATCCTTGTCGACAATGAAATAGGCTATCTTGGTCGAGGCAAGGCCATCGGCTTCATAGCCGAACATGAACATCTCGCCGGTTTCCGGATCGATCCGCGCATGCGCGGTCACGGTTTCCGACTTCAGCTTTCCACCAAAGTCATAGGAGCCGATGGTTTCGAGCGTTTGGGGATCCACCTGATAGGGCCGACCATCTTCCTTCGCCAGCAACAACCGTCCGGCATGCCAGATCGGGGTGGTGTTGGCGACCGTCCGGTCCAGCCCCCTGGCCTCGGGTTTGTCGGTATAGGGATTGCGATATTTGCCAAAAATCGCTTCGCCGGCGGCGGCTTCCGCCTGGTGGCGTGCGGTCTGGACATAGCGCATCGAAATGGCTGCCTTCCCATCACCCAGCCGGATCGCTGAAATCATGCCATCACCAGATAATGCGGCAGCGCCATCTTCGATGAAAGGCGGATAGGCCGGATCAGGCACCGCGCGAAAAAACGTGCCGGCCACTTCTGCCGGTATCGTGCCTTCTACTTTGAGATCCGTGTGATCATATTCCTGACCAATGGGTTTGTTCAGCCCGAAATAATCAGGTGTTCCCGGAAATTCTGCCATGCCGCTCTCCTAACGATAACATTTGTTAGCTTGACTAGCGGAAATTGATCCGGCGCGCAAGGTCGCTCAGTCACACCAATAGGCGACGGCACGCATCTCCAGGCTGGCACGGGGATGGCAGTCTTCGGCCACCATCGGGTGATCAAAGGCGACATGCGGCACCGGGTTTTGATATTCGGAATCGCTGGTCTTGAAGATCAGGGCCTCGTCAATCTCCATGTCGGAAAACCAGTGCCAACGATGCGCATCATTGTGCGCGATGAGATAGCTTTCAAAGCCCCAGTCGGGCTTGCCATCTTCGTCAAAAAGCGCATCGGCGATAAGCAGGTCATCCTTGCTGACCGACCGTGCATCACAGAGCGCGAGCGGGACGTCCTGCGGCGGGCCTGAAAAAGAACGCCAGACATTATAATGGGCATAGCGACGAACCTTGGCGCCTTCCGGCTGGCTGCGCTGCGCAAACCCTTGGGAAGTTTCTGCGCTGGTGTCGATATGGGCGAAGCGCGCCGGCATGCTGTTGTTATGCGCGCCGGCCTCATCGCTTTTTTCGCTGAAGCGCAATATTCCCGGACCCGAAACGATGACGACATCTGCTCCCGTTTTAGCCTTGAGCAGCGCAATGATTTCATCGGCATGGATCGCGGCGATTTGCGCCTGATCGGTGAAATCGGAAACGGCGCTGGCGTGGCGCACAAGCGTGAAGCCTTCCTTGTCCAGATCAGGTGCACAAGCCCGCGCATCGATCAATGGCATGGATCGACCATCGATCACCACCGTGTCCTTGCTATGGTCATTGGCATAATAGCGCTGGCGAAAA